>VBAN01000153.1 GCA_005882445.1 Candidatus Segetimicrobium genomatis
GCAGCGCGCGAACGCCCGGGATGACCGGACACGCTTCCTCCGCGCAGAGCCCGACGATCAGCCGGACATCCGGCCCCATCGCGTCGGCGAGGCCCTTGGGGCGGCCCCCGGAGATGTCGATGCCCACCTCCCGCATCAGGGCGATCGCCGCCTCGCTGACCCGGGGGCCCGGCTCCGTCCCCGCGGAGCGCGCCCGCCACCCGGGCGGAGGGGCCGCATTGAACAGCCCCTCCGCCATTTGGGAGCGGGCCCTATTGCCGACTCAGACGAAGAGCACCGTTGGCATGGAGCCTCAATTAGGGCTTGTCCTTCTGTCCCGCCGCCGGAGCCGTCTTGCTGAACGTCTGAATCCGGTCGGACTTGATGCCCGAGAGGACCTGCGCCCGCAGGGCGCCGGTCAGGTTCGCGTTCGCCCATTCCGTCACGGCGGCCACCCACGCCCCGTGGGTGGGAAACGCGGCGGAGACCGCATTCCCCGTATCACTCATCCATCCCCCGGAGGTCAGGCGCATCGGCGACACGCTCTTGCCCGCCACCGCCCCGTTGAGATTGCATCCGAGGATGAACAACCGTCCACCCGCGTACAGGGTGAGCGTTCCTTTGGTCGATGTCCCGACGATGTTCCCGGTCACCGAGATGCCGCCGAATCTGCTCCCGATCCGTACCTCGTCTTTGTGCCAGGCTGAACCGAGCGGCGAGGCGAGAGTGAGGGCAAACGGCAGACCGCTCGGCTCCGCGAACGCGGGCAGAGCGAGAGCCGCGACGAGCAAAATTCCGAGTAAGACATGGCGCATGGAACCACCTCCGGGCTGTCTGATGAGGGGCCGGTATTCCATGAAGAATATACCCAACTTGCCTGAAAACGCGCTACCGGGGCTTGACCGCAATCTCGCACCGGGTGGTCTGCTGCCAGGTCTCCCCGGAGGCCAGATCAATGGACCACGAGTGCAGCAGCACCGCGCCCTGAAAATTCTGCTCGAACCCTCCCTCCGATTTGGAGATCGTGAAGAGCGGGAAGCACCAGACCGCGGCGGGGACGGACAGGTCGAAGGTGAGCGCCAATCCCGACCACCCTTCCGTGACCGTCACGCGGCGCGCCTCCGGGAGCGTGCCGGGCTCGTGGAGGGAGACGCGGCGCCCCGCGGCTTCGGCCCGGACGTCTTCCGGGGAGCCAAACACGCCCAGCGCCCACTCCTCGGCCAGGACCGCCCGGAGCGGAGCGGCGCCCTCCCATCGCAGCCGGATGCCGTGCCGGAGGCCGTGCGACCCCGCCCCCGCTTCGATGGTCCGCTCCACCGCGATCCGGCCGCTGCCGATCTGGGCTTCCCGGCGCAGGTGCACGGCCGCGCGCCCGGCCTCGACGTCGAGCTCCCACGTGTGGGCGTCCGCCGGCAATCCGCCCAGGTCGTCCTGCCCGTCGCGCCGGAGTTGGTCCAGCGTGGTCCCCCGGGGCACCAGACGGATGCGCAGGCTGGGCCGCCGTGTCCGGTCGTAGACGAGGTGCCGCTCGAGGCCGGGGTGTTTGACCCGCACCCCGCTCGTGTGGATCGACTCGACCCCCTCGGACGCCGCGCTGCGCACCGTGCCGGACGCGACGGCGGTGAGCAGATCGGCGTGATAGGCCTCGGGCCGGCGGGTGAGCACGTTGCCCAGATGGCGCGGTACGGGCCGGTAGTCCCACTCCACCAGGCTCCCGCCCCTCCCCGGATCGACGGTGAGGGCGAGCACGTCGGTGGCGAGCCGCACCTCCGTGTGGCCATCCCCGTCCAGGTCGGCGGCCTCGCCGAGCGCATAGGGCCCGGGGTCGCGCGCCGCGGCGTCGGCCAGGGCTTCGGCGGCGATGAGGTGGCTGAACGCGGCGCCGCGGATGTGCGGGAGGTACACGCCCCCGAAGACGCCGTGCCAGTACGGGCAGTTGCCTTCGCCGGCCCAGAGCTCCTCGAGCGCCCGCGTCTGCTCCCGCCCCGGCGCCATCGCGTGGATCTTCGCGCCCGCGCGCAGCGCCAGCCGGTGGAGCGTGTTGACCTCGGCGTACTTCACGAGGAAATGCCGCCAGAATCCGCCGCGGACGAACGGGAGCACCTCCGCGAAGCGGCCGCCTTCGAGATCGTGTTTGAGGCGTGTGAGGCGCGCGAAAGCCTCGGCCGGGAGCGCCCACTCGGCCATCTCCTCGTAGGTGGCCGTCGGCAGATAGATCCGCCCGGCGGGGCCGTGGGACCGCCGGTACTCGCCCGGGGGGGTGACCCGGATCCACGAGGCCGCTTCGAGGGCCTCGAAGAAGCGATCGACCCACCCGCGCGTCCAGCAGTGCTCGTAGGTGCCCGGCCAGAGGCCGAACTTCTCTCCGTCGTCCCCCATCAGCGCGAGATCGAGCACGTTCTCGCGCCCCTCGGCGCGCACGTCGCGCTCCGCGAGCGTCCGCAGATAAGCGAGCACCTCCTCCACCGACCCCCAGGGAATCAGGTAGCGCAGCCGCTTCAGGCTCGGAAAGATGGCGAGCGGCACCCCCGCTTCCTCGGTGAGGTAGTAGCCGAGCAACTGCGGCTCGTCGAGCCCGACGGCGTGGAAGTGGGTGTCGTCCACGATCATGTACCGGACGCCCGCTTCGCCGAGCGGACGGGCCAGGTGGGGCTCCCAGACCCGCTCGGCAAGCCAGAGGCCCTCCGCGGGGACCCCAAACTCCACGGCGATGTCGCGGGTCAGCTTCTCGATCTGGCCGCGCTTGTCCGCATCGGGGAAGATCGCGAGGATCGGTTCGTAGTAGCCGCCGGTCAGCATCTCGACCTGCCCGCGGGCGGCGAGGGTGCGGATCCGCTCGAGGAGGTCCGGCCGGTGGGGTCTCAGCCAGTCGAGCAGCGGCCCGGAGTAGTGGAGCGCGAGGCGGATTCGGGGATGGCGTTCCAGGGCGCCGAGCATGGGCGCGTACGCCCGGTCCGCCGCCTCGGCGATGACGTGGTCGAAGTTGCCGATGGGCTGGTGGTTGTGGATGGCGAGCGACAGGACGAGGGGATGCATCGGGGTCAGCCGGCTTCGCCGTCCCCGGCGCCACCGGCGGCCATCCCCTCGGCCGGGGCCAGGTCCAGCACGCTGCCGCCCGGCATGTAGAGCACCACCAGCGCGAGCCCGAGCAGCACCGCCCCGAGACCGAGGACGAAGGTGGCGTGGAGCCCCTGGGCCAGCGCCTGGCGGAACGCCTCGTGCCCGGCGCGGGTGAGGTGGGCCTGGACGGCGGCATCGAGCGCCATCTGCGGATCCGTGATCCGCGGGAGCCCGGCCCCCGGGGCGCCGCCGAGCGTCCGCATCCGCGCCGCCAGCACCCCGACCAACACGGCGCCCTGTAGGCTGACCCCGATCGCGCTCCCGATGTTCCGCGAGAAGATGTTGATCGAGGTCGCGATCCCGCGCATCGTGCGGGGCACCGCGTTCTGCATGGAGATCATGAAGATCGTGGCCGTGAGGCCCATCCCGACGCCCAGCACCGCCATCGAGGCGAAGACGTCCTGGACGAGCGCCTGCGGCTCCAGGCGCGCGAGGCGGGCAAAGCCGGCCGCCAGCAGGATCATGCCGGCGGTGGTGACAGGCCGGTATCCCCACCGCAGCGCCAGCCGGCCGCCGGCGATGCTCCCGAACGTCCAGCAGAGCATGAACGGCATCAGCGCGATGCCGGCGGTGGTGGCGCTCGTGCCGATCACCCCCTGAACGAAGAGGGGGATGTAGACCACCGCGCTGAACATGCTGGCGCCCAGCAGGAAGCCGCCGGCCGATCCCACCGCGATGACGCGGTCCGCGAAGAGGCTGAACGGGAGGAACGGCTGCGGGGTCCGCTGCTCCACCCGGATGAAGAGCACGACGAGCGCGGCGAAGACGGCCGCGAGCCCGGCCGCCGCGGGCGACCACCACGGGATGGCCTGCCCGCCCCAGAGGAGGAGCAGCATCAGGACGGCCGCCGCGCCGGCGAGGAGGCCGATCCCGGCGTAGTCGATCCGCCCCGCATGCCTGGCCGCCGGATCGGTGAACGTGATCATGATGATCGCCGTCGCGACCAGTCCGGCCGGCAGGTTCAGAAAGAAGATCCACCGCCAGGACGCATGGTCGGCGAGGAACCCGCCGAGGAGCGGGCCGATGATCGCGGCCAGCCCCCAGACGCCGCTGAAGATCCCCTGAATCCTGAGGCGCTGCTCCACCGGGTACAGATCGGCAATGATGACGAGCGCGATCGGCAGCACGGCCCCGCCGCCGATTCCCTGCAGCAGGCGGAACACCACCAACTCACCCATCGAGCGGGACAGCCCGCAGAGCACCGACGCGCCGATGAACCACAGGATGCCGGTGAGGTAAATGCGCTTCCGGCCGTAGAGGTCGGCGAGCCGGCCGAAGATCGGCGTCATCACGACAAAGGCCAGCTGGTAGGCGGCGAACACCCAGGAATAGAGCGCGAGGCCTCCGAGGGCGCCCGTGATGCTGGGCATCGCCGTGCCCACCGCCGTCTGGTCCATGGCGGCCAGGAACATGCCCAGCATCGCGGCGATGGTGACGACCACCCGGCGGGTCACGAGAGTCCCCACCCCAGGCGTCCGGGGACCATGATCCCGCGGGGATCGAACTGCTCGCGCAGCCGCCGCATCAGGTCGAGCCCTCCCGGCGGAGCGCCCCAGAGCGGCAGGGTGGGCTTGAGGGCGGGGGGCGCCACCTCGACGACCGCATAGCCGCCGGCGGCGGATGCGCCCGCCGCGCACGCCTCGACGAGGGCCGGCCCGCCCGCGGCGCCGCCGGCGGCGTAGACTAGGCCGACCCCCGCGTGGGCCAGGATCTCCACGGGACCGGAGGCGGCGGGCGTCGCTTCCGCGCGCGCCGCCACGTCGGCCCAGCGCGCGATCGGCCCGCCGGCGCGGCAGACGACCCCGCCCGGGTGCGTCTCGGGCGACGGGAACTCGGCCACCGCCGCCCACAGGGCGTCGTGCGCGGCCCCATCCAAGACCTCCATCCGGCCGCGAGATGCGGTGAGGCTGCGCATCTCACATGCCGGGTCCGGCTTTCCGCGAGCCCCTCGGTGAGCAGCAGCACCCCCCAGGCCCCCGCGTCGGGGAGCGCCATCCCGGCGGCGCGCGCGAGTCGACGGAGAGCGGCGGGGTTGGCGGCTTCAAGGGCGGCGGGCAGCAGGTACGAGCGCATGATCGCGGTCGTGAGATCCTGGGCGGCCGCGCGGTCCGGCACGGTGACGAAGACCGTCTGACCCTCGCGCGGGTGCGGGGAGATCTTGAACGTCGCCTCCGTGATCACGCCGGCCGCCCCCAGCGAGCCGATGAAGAGTTTCGTGAGATCGTACCCGGCGACGTTCTTGACGACCTTGCCCCCGGCCTTGATCACCTCTCCGGTCGGCAGCGCGACCCGGATGCCGATCACCATGTCGCGGATCGGGCCGTACAGCAGCCGCCGCGGGCCGTTCCGGTTGGCGGCGATGATCCCCCCGACCGTGGCGACGGACATGCCCGGGGGATCGAGCGGGAGCCACTGGCTGTGCCTGCCGAGCTCCGCCTGCAGATCCCGCCGGTGAGGCGCGTCGTGTCGATGACGAGGTCGGCGCGGGACGGCACGCCGCCCAGGTGCTGGTGCGCCCCCGCGCCGCGCGGCAGAACGCCGGCGCCCTGTTCGCCCGCGGCGGCGAGCAGGGTCGCGGCTTCCTCGGCCGTGGCCGGCCGGGCCATCGCGGCGGGGCGGATGCCGTCTACGGTATACGCGACCAGGGCCGCGGGATCGTCGAGCAGGTTGTCCGGCCCCACAATCTCCCGCGCCCGGCCGGCGAGGGCGGCCGTCATGCCCGAGGTGTCCCCCCCGCGCGGCCGCCCTCGGCCGCCGCATAGGCCTGATCGAGGAGGTCGATGAGGTGGCGGACCTGCATCTCGAGCCCATGAGCGCGGATCCCCGAGGCGATCTGCAGCATGCACCCCGGGTTCGGCGCGACGACGAGAGCGGCGCCGGTCTCGCGGACCGCGGCCATCTTCTCGTCGAGCACCTGGCGCGAGTAGCCGGGTTGGGTGAGATTGTAGATTCCCGCGCTCCCGCAGCAGCGATCCGATCCCGGCATCTCCACCAGCTCGATGCCCGGGATGCGGCGCAGCAGGTCCCGCGGCTGCCGGCGAATGCCCTGGCCGTGCGCGAGGTGGCAGGGGTCCTGATAGGTCACCCGCGCCCGGACCTCGCCGAGCCGGCCGGCGAGCCCGAGATCCGCCAGGAACTCGCTGACGTCCCGGCAGAGGCGGCTGTACCGCGTCGCCTTCGCCGCATACGCCGGGTCGTCGCGGAAGAGCACATCGTACTCCTTGCTGGCGCTGCCGCAGCCGGCCGAGTTGATGATTACCGCGTCGACCCCGGCGGCGAGAAACGTCTCGATGTTCCGGCGCGCCATCGCGCGCGCCCGATCGCGCTCGCCGTTGTGCAGATTGAGGGCTCCGCAGCAGGTCTGCGCGCGCGGGACGACGACCTCGCACCCGTTCCGCTGCAGCACCCGGATCGTCGCCTCGTTGAGGTCGGCGAACAGGACGCTCATCACGCAGCCGCTGAGGAGCCCGACGCGCGCCCGCCGCGGCCCGATCGCGGGGAAGACGTCCTGCCGGGGCGCGAAGAACCGGTGGGGGATCGCGGGGAGCAGCGCTTCCATCTCCGCCAGGCGGCGCGGGATGAGGTGGAGCGCGCGGGCGGCGGTGCGGAGCCCGCTCCGCTGGTAGAACCGCATCAGCGCCGCCGCGAACCGCAGCCGGCCGGGGTAGGGCATCAGGTGGCGGAGGGCGAGCCGGGTCAGGCGCCTGGCGAGGGGGGATCCGGTGGGGCCGATCTCCGCCCGGGCGGCCTCGATGATCGTGCCGAACCGCACGCCGGAGGGGCAGGCCGTCTCACACGCCCGGCAGCCGAGGCAGACGTACATGTGCTCTTCGAACCGCGCGTCGATCGGGATCCTGCCCTGCGCGGCAGCCTCGACGAGATGGATCCGTCCGCGGGGCGATTCGGTCTCCACCCCCAGGATCCGGTACGTGGGGCAGTGCGGGAGACAGAAGCCGCACTGGATGCACCGGTCCAGCTCGGGGACCGCCAGACGCGGGATCGGCTGCGCGGCCGGCACCTCCGGGGGAGTGGTTCCTATCGCCACTGGGCGCGTCCTCCTCGCGTCACGAATGCCGGTCAGATCCAGAGTCCGGAGACGCTCAACCGCGGCGGCCGGCGGACCATCAATTCCGCGCACGAGATCGGCGTGGGAAATATCTTGAACGGGTTCATCAGGTCCTCGGGATCCCACGCGCGCTTCAGCCGGCGCTGGGCGGCGAGATCGGTCTCGGAGAAGATCCACGGCATGTAGTTGTTCTTCTCGAAGCCGATCCCGTGCTCGCCGCTGAGGCTGCCCCCCGCCGCGACGCAGGCCGCCAGGATCTCCTCGCTGGCCTTCATCACCCGCTCGGTCTCCCCGGGGGCTGCGGCATCGTAGGGGATGAGCGGGTGGAGGTTCCCGTCCCCGGCGTGGAAGACGTTGGCGACGCGGATGCCGTTTTGGCGGGCGATCTCCATGACCTGGCGCATGATCGCGGGGAGGCGGCTGCGGGGCACGACCGCGTCGTGCAGGTAGTAGTTGGGCGCCAGCCGTCCCATCGCGCCGAACGCGCCCTTGCGGGCCGCCCAGTAGAGGTGGCGCTCCTCGTCTGTGCGCGCGGTCCGTACCTCACGCGCGCCGTTGCGCCGGCAGAGGGCGTCGATGGTCCTGGCCGAGGGCGCGAGGACTTCCCGGACCCCCTCCACCTCGATGAGGAGCACGGCGCCGGCATCGAGGGGGAGCCCGGCGTGGACGGCCGGCTCCACGGCCTCC
>VBAN01000154.1:0-3809 GCA_005882445.1 Candidatus Segetimicrobium genomatis
AACAGCGCCAGATGCCGGCTGATGCCCACCAGCACGCCCAAGACGATCCCCGCTGCGCCGGCGACCACCATGCTGATCACCAGCCGGCCGAGACTGACGCCGAGGTGGCCGAGGAGGGTGCGGTCCCGTATCCCATCGACGAGGACGCTCGCCACCGCCGCGGGAGAGGCGAGCGCCATCGGCCGGACCCACCCGTGCGCCGTCAGCGCGTACCAGACCGCGAACAGGGCGCCGAAGGAGACGGCCCCGCGCCCCAGCGCCGCCGCGGCGCCCGCGATCCGGCGGGAACGCGACGCGGCGGGGCGCTCCGCCCGGGGCGCCGCTACCGGTAGACCAGTCCCCATCGCTCGATCGTCGCCTCCTCCAGCGGACGGAGGAGGAAGTAATCGGTCAGGTACCAGAGGATGCCGATCGCGGTCATCCCGGCGATGATGCGGGCCGTGAGGTGAAACGTCTCGGCCTTGAAGATCAGGTATCCGAGTCCCCCGCTCCCCACGACGATCTCGGCCGCGATCAACGCGCGCCACCCGTATGCAATCCCCAACCGGACGCCGCCGACGATGTAGGGAATCGCGCCGGGCAGCAGCACCTGGAACACGATCTGCCGCCAGGTGCCCCCCAGCGTCAGCACCGCGTACCGGTACAGCCGGGGGACCGTCCGCACGCCCAGCATGGTGTTGAACGCGACGGGGAAGACGAGGGTATACCAGACGGCCACGACGATCGTCTTATCGGAAAAGCCGAACCAGATCAGGAACAGCGGGAGCCAGGCGATGCCCGAGAGCGACTGGAAGAACCGCAGCGGCGGGTTGAGGAGCGCGGCGATCCAATCGTGGAGGCCCATGACGAATCCCGCGGCGATCCCGATCGCGACGCCCGTCACCGCGGCCAGCACGATCCGGCGAATCGTCTCCCCGGCGTAGACCACGAGGATGCCCTTCGCGAAGACCTCCCCGAACGCCCGTGCCACCGCGAAGGGCGACGGCAGCACATCCTCCGGCCATCGGGTGACGCCGACCACGAGCGCCCACCCGGCGGTAAAGAGGACGAACGGGGCCAGCATCTGCGCCGCGGCGGCCGCGGCGCCCGCCGCCGACGCGGCCCGCCCCCGCGGCAGGGTCCGCACGGGCAACGGTGGTGCAGGCCGCGGGCCCGCGCGGCCGGGATCGGTCACGCCCGCACCGCCTCGGCGGCGCGCTCTTGGGAGTCGAACTCTTCCCGGATCATCCGCAGAATTTCCTGGCGGTAGCGGACAAACCGCTCCTCGGCGCCGAGGACATCCCACCGCCGTCGCTCTCGCGGGATCTCGATCGGCAGAGACGCCTTCACCCGGCCGGGACGACCGGTCAGCACGACGACCCGGTCCCCGAGGATGATCGCCTCGTCGACGCTGTGGGTGACGAAGACGATCGTCTTCCGCTCGTGCAGCGCGATGCGCACGAGCTCCTCCTGCATCACGTTCCGGGTCTGCGCGTCGAGCGAGGCGAACGGCTCGTCCATCAAGACGACCTCGGGATCGGCGGCGAGCGTCCGCGCGACGGCGACCCGCTGGCGCATCCCCCCGGACAGTTCATGAGGGTACTTGTGCTCGAACCCGGACAGCCCCATCAACGCGACGTACCGCCGGACCGTTTCCTCTTTTGCTCGGCGCGGGGTCTGGGCGATCTCCAGCCCGTGCCCGATGTTGCCCTCCACCGTCCTCCAGGGAAGGATGGCGAATTCCTGAAACACCATCCCGCGGTCCCGGCCCGGCCGGACAACCTCGCGCCCGTCGACGAGGATCCGGCCGCCCGTCGGGCGGGTCAGGCCGGCGATGAGGTAGAGCAGGGTCGACTTGCCGCAGCCGCTCGGGCCGACCAGACAGACGAACTCTCCATCCGGTACGTCCAGCGAGAAACCGTCCAGAGCCCGCACCCGCTGCCACGTGCTTGGGTTGAAGTACTCGTGGACGATCTGCTCGACGCTGATCTTCGCCCGCACCGCAGTCTCTCGGCGGCCTAGCGCACCGGCTTGAGATCCGCAAAGAACTGGGGTTGCTCCCGCGTCGCCCGCTCGACCGGAGCCGGGTCGAGCTCCTGGGAGAAATCGACGAGCTGCTTGATCCGCCCCTGGGTGAGGAGCGCCCGCTGCTCCAGATCGGCCGCCGTGAACGTGTTGCGGCTGAACCGGGGGTCGAAGTTCATGTAGGTGATGGCCTTGGCGGCCGCGGTCGGGTCGAGACCCTCGATCCACCGCGTCGCGATCTGCGCCGCTTCGGCCTGGTGATGGCGAATGTACCACTCCGACTCGGCGAACCCGGCGACGAGCTGTCCCACGACGTCCGGGTTGTTCTTGACGAAGTCCCCGGAGGTCGCCACGTACAGGTCGTACCCGAGGTACCCGCCGCCCCGGATGACGATGTAGGCCCCGGGAACTTGCTGCAACATCATCGTCCCGAAGGGCTCCCACGTCGCTTCGGCATCGACATCGCCGGAGCGCATCACCGAGACGTGGTTGGGCGCGGGGACGTTCACAAAGGTGACGCGGTCGGCGGCGATCCCCTGCCGTCTCAGCACGGCGCGAAGGTAGGCCTCGCCCGTGCCGGCCAGGACCATGCCGACCCGCTTCCCCACCAGGTCCTCCACGTGGAGGCGCCGGATCCCGCTGCCCGGCCGGCTGGTGATCGCGAGCATGTCATCGTAGTAGACCCGCGTCGGGTCGCCCATCACGACAACGAACGCCACGAGCCGCAGTCCGGCGTTGTACGCCGCCGCCAGCGTGGTGGGGGTCACCGTGATGAACTGGGCGTCCCCGCCCTGGAACGCCCGCATCGTCTCGGCGCCGGAGTTCAGGACCTTGATCTTCAGGTCGACTCCGTGCTTGACGAAGATCCCCTTCTCGACCCCGACAAACTCGGGCACGTGGTTCATGTTGTTGACGGTCGCCAGGGTGAACTGGCGAGGCGCCTGCCCGAGGGCGACAGGCGCCCAGCCCATCAGCATCACCAGGGCCCCGGTCAGGATGCCGTTCCTGATCCTGCCACGTGCCTGCATCGCCGCGCCCCCCTTGCGCCTCTGCTCCCGGTCCCGGGCCGATCCGCCCCCGCACCGCCCCGCTTAGGGGACCGGCTTGAGGTCCGCGAACATCTGCGGGGACTCCTTCATCGCCCTGTCCAGAAAACTCCCGTCGATCGCCTTGGACAGATCCACCGGCTGCTTGATCCGTCCCCGGTCGATCATGGCCCGCTCGACCAGCGCGTGCGCCCGGAGCGTGTTCGCGCTGAACCGCGGATCGAAATCCATGTAGGTGATCGCCTTCCTGGCCGATGCCTCGTCCAGGCCCTCGATCCAGCGCGTGGCGATTTGGGCGGACTCGACCGGGTGGCGGCGGGCATACGAGGCCGCCTCGACGAACCCCCGGACCAGCCCGTTCACAACCGACGGAGTGCGCCGGACGAACTCCTCGGTCCCCATCATGTACAGGTCGTACCCGAGATACCCGCCTCCCCGCAGCACCACGTAGGCGCCGGGGACCTGCTGCAAAATCATCGTCCCGTAGGGCTCCCACGTGACCTCGGCGTCGACCCCGCCTTCCCGCAGCACCGAGACGTGGTTCGGCGACGGCACGTTGACGAAGGTGATCCGATCGGCGGGGATCTTGTCGGCGGCGAGGAGCGCGCGGAAGTACTCCTCGCCGGTCCCGCCCAGCACCATCCCGACCCGCCGGCCCACCAGGTCCTCCACGTGCAGACGCCGGATGCCGCTCCCCGACCGGCTCGTGATCGCGAACACGTCGTCGTAATAGACCCGCGTGGCGTCGCCCATGACGAC
>VBAN01000154.1:3822-11782 GCA_005882445.1 Candidatus Segetimicrobium genomatis
TGGCCATCTGCGCCTCGCCTGCCTGGAGCGCCCGGGTCGCTTCGGCGCCCGAGTTGAGGACCCGGAGCTTGACGTCCACGCCGTGCGCAACGTACAGTCCCTTCTCCACCGCCACGAATTGCGGGACGTGGTTCATGTTGTTGACCGTGGCGATCGTGACCTGCGCCGGTCCCTGCCCCGAGGCCGCATGAGCGGCGCCGAGGAGAATGCAGAGCCCCGCCGCCGCCGCGATCCGGATTCGGTGTTCCGTCACTCGGCGCATGAGGTCCCCCTGCCGGCGTGGAGTCCGATCCCTATGCCCGCGATCGGGGCTCGGCCACCCAGGACTTCTCCACGAAGACCGTTCCGGCGTCGTCCTTGCTCGGGCAGTTGCCGTACGTGAAGACCAGTTCGGCCGTCTCGGTCTCGCTCAGATTCTGGAGCCCGTGGATCACCCCCGGCGGGATGAACACGAACTGGTTCTCTGTGACGATGTACTCCTTGCGCTCCGGGCCCATGTACAATTTCAGCGTCCCCTTGCGGATGAAGAACGACGCTTCGCACGAATGGTGGTGCGCCTGGTTCCGGCCCTTGGGCGGGATCTTCGTCCGGCCCATCGTGATCGACGCCGACCCGACGCTGTGCTTGTCCACGCCGAACGCGATGACCAGGGGCGGCTCGTACGTGACGTCCTTGTTCATTTTCTCTGAGTCGACGATCGCGAACTGAGACACAAGAACCTCCTTCACGCAAGGATTCTAGTTCCGGCACCGGACGTGTTGTATAGATGAGACGGTTTATCCTCCCCGGGCATCCTCCCCGTCGTAGGGGGTCCCGCGGCCTCCAGAGAAGACTCGATTCCGTTCCGGCTCATACCGCGATCCCGGAGGCGCGCTTATGGACAGACCACGGATCGGCTTCATCGGGTTGGGCAGGATGGGAACGCCGATGGCCCAGCGGCTGCTGGCGGCGGGTTACTCGCTGACCGTCCACGACCTCCGGCAGGAGGCGGTCGCGGCGACGGGCCGGGCGGGAGCGGAGGCGGGCGGCAGCCCCGCCGAGGTCGCGGGCCGCACCGACGTCGTCATCACCATGCTGCCGGATGCGAACGCCGTGGAACGGGTCGTGTACGGCGACCGCGGCCTCCTCCGGGCCATGCGGTCCGGGCAGTTCCTGCTCGAGATGACCTCGTCGCGGCCCCGCGTCACCCGTCGCATCGCCGCCGACCTGACCGCACAGGGTGTGCGCGTGCTCGACGCGCCGGTATCGGGGGGCGTCCGCGGCGCCGCC
This sequence comes from Candidatus Segetimicrobium genomatis, assembly GCA_005882445.1. Lineage (GTDB taxonomy): Bacteria > Sysuimicrobiota > Sysuimicrobiia > Sysuimicrobiales > Segetimicrobiaceae > Segetimicrobium. Next base: position 5,092 of record VBAN01000154.1, read on the forward strand.
GCGGGCGGTCTCTGCATCATGGCCGGCGGGCCCGCGGACGTCCTCGACGCGCTCCGGCCGATCCTCGATCACCTGGGACGGCACACCGTGCACGTGGGCGACGCTCCCGGCGACGGGGACACCGCGAAGACGCTCAACAACCTTCTCTCCGCGACAACCATCTGGAGCTCCATCGAAGCGGTGGTCCTGGGGATCAAGGCCGGCCTTGCGCCGGACCGCCTGCTCGCGGCGATCAATCTCTCAACCGGCCGCAGTTACACGACCGAGACGAAATTCTCGCAGTACATCCTGCCGCGCAACTTCAGCGCGGGCTTTACGGTCGGCCAGTACCTGAAGGACCTGAACATCTGTCTCGACCTCGCGGAGGAGATGGACGCGCCGATGCTGCTCGGATCGGCGGTCCGCCAGGCCTGGATGAACGCCGCAGAGGAGGGCATGGCCGACCTGGATCACACCGCGCTGATCGACCTGCTGGAGCGCCGGATGGACGCCGAGGGGAAGCCGCGGCGTTAGGAGGCGCCGGACGCGCCCATCCCGGGTAGCCAGCGGCCCCACCCCGGCTCGCCCTGCGGGCGCCCGTCGCGCGCCACGAGGCGGCCCCGGCAGAAGGTCATGACCGGTCCGCCCACCACCGCCATTCCCGCATAGGGGCTCCACCCCGCCTTGCTGATCACCTGGTCGTCCCGGATAATGCGCGGCCGCGCCGGATCGACCAGCGTGATGTCGGCGTCGGCGCCTGGGAGGAGGCTGCCCTTGCGGGGGTAGTAGCCGAACAGTTGCGCGGGACGCGCGCACAGGGCGTCCACCACCCTCTCGAGCGTCACCCACCCCTGGTGGACCGCGTGCAGCATCAGCGTCAGGGTTGTTTCCACCCCCGGCAGACCGAACGGCGCCTTCCAGATGTCACCACCCTGCTTCTGCGCGCGGGTGGCCGGCGCGTGGTCGGTCGAGATGTGCGTGATCTCCCCGCTCGCCAGCAGCTGCCACATCCGGCCGGCGTCCTCTCTTTGGACCAGGCGGGCCGGTGGGGTGAACTTGCGGAACGGACCGTGCGTCAGCACCTCGGCTTCCTCGAGGAAGAAGTACTGGGGACAACTCTCCACCCACAGGCGGGCGCCGCGGGCGCGCTCGCGCTGAATGAGCTCCACGGCCTCGGGGTGGCTGGTGTGGGCGATCACGACGCGGGCGCCGGTCAGGCGCGCGACCAGCGCCGCCTCCGCCGCCGCGATTTCCTCGGCCTCCCGCGACCGCCACTCCGGGATGATCCCGTAGTCGCTCCTGCCGGCCTGGCGCAGCGACTGCTCACGCTCCCGGGTGACCGCGTCGTCCTCGCAGTGGATCAGCACCAGCCCGTCGAACCGGGCGGCGGCGCGGAAGCACTGCAGGAGGTCGCCGGCCAGCAGCGCGGGCACGCCGTGGGTCTCGCACGTAAACACCTTGAGGTACGCCGCGCCGGCCTCCCACACCTCGGGCATCCCGGCGAGGCGGTCCGGCCAGATGTGCGCGGCGAGGCCGAAATCGATCAGCGACCTGCGGTGTAGGTGCGCGACCTTTTGGCGCAGGCCGCCGGCGTCGCGCACGGGGGCTCCGTGGGTGTGCTCGACCACCGTGGTGGTCCCGCCGGCCGCCGCCGCCGCGCTTCCGGTGATGAAGTCCTCGCGCTCCGGATCGCCGGGGTCCATGAAGTGGACGTGGCTGTCGACGACTCCGGGCATCGCGAACAGCCCGCCCGCGTCCACGACCTGCGCCGGCGACGCGTCGAGGGCGCCGAGGGCGACGATCCTCCCCTCCCGAACGTGGATGTCCGCGGGGAAGCGCCCGCCGGGGGTGACCACGGTCGCTCCGTGGATCGTGAGATCGATCACGCGATCCGCACCACGACTCTGCCGGTCGCCCGGTCCTCCCGGACCATCGCCAGAGCCTCGTTCGCGTTGGCCAGCGGAACCATGCCGGAGATCACCGGACGGACGAGACCGCGGGCCACGAGGCCGAGGGCCTGGCGCAGATCCAGGCGGGTCGCATACCGGGTGCCGAGCACGCTGATCTGGCCCAGCACGAGCCGTTCGGTCGGCAGGGGTGGATAGTCTCCCGCCTGGGTGGTATACCCCACCACCACGATCCGGCCGCCGGGGCGAACCAGCGCGGCCGAGGCCGCGAGCGAGCCCCGCTGGCCGACCGTGTCAACGACCAGATCCGCTCCCCGCCCGCCTGTGGCCGCGAGCACCTGTTCGTTCGCCGCCTCGCCGGCCGGGAAGGCGTCCTGCGCCCCGACCTCCCGCGCCGCATCGAGCCTGTAGGCCTGGACGTCGATGGCGAAGATCGAGACGCCGCATGCCCGGGCGATCTGCACCACTTGGTGTCCTACGCCGCCGGCCCCCAGCGCAACCGCGGTTTCACCCGCGCGCAGCGCGCCGCGCCCCACCACGGCGTGGTACGCCGTCCCCAGCGCGCAGGTCAGCGGGCCGCCGTGCTCCGGCGCGATGTTCGGCGGCAGCGGGAGGACGCAGTCGTCCGGGACGGCGAGATACTCCTGGAACCCGCCGGGCGAGGAGAACCCGACCCACCCCTGGAGATTGGTGCAGAGGTTCTCCTCTCCGGCCTGACAGGACGCGCAGGCGCGGCAGGGCCAGTAGTGATACACGACCACCCGCTCGCCGATCCCGCCGCGGGCGCCGGCCCCCAGGGCCACGATCTCACCGGAGATCTCATGCCCGGGAACGTGCGGGAGCGGCAGGGTGGGAGAAAACGGCATCGCGCCCGCCACGACCTTGAGGTCGGACCGGCACACCCCGCAGCCGATGATCCGCACCAGCACCTGCCGCGGTCCCGGCGAGGGCATGGGGAGGTCGGCCATCTGCAGGGGCGCTCCGTACCGCTCCACCACCATGGCGCGCATCCGCTCACCTCCGGGGACGCGGCCGCCCCGCCACGATCGCCGCGCCGCCACTCATCGCGCCGTCGCGCCCGTGGCCGGGCGCCTGGCCGGCTTCACGCCTCAAACGTCACCGCTCCCCTCCCGAGCAACCGGCCTTCCCGCAGCAACGCGTGCAGCGTCTCGACCTCCTCCAGGGGCGCCGTCCGTGACACGACGGGGCGGATCATCCCGTCCTGCACGAGCCGGGCGGCGGCGAGCACCTCGGCGCGGCTGCAGTAGCGCGACCCCAGCACCTCGAGCTCGTCGAGCACCATCCGCCTGGAGATGACCTGAAACCCGATGTCGGGAAACGTGGTCAACGTCACCATCCTGCCCCCGCGGCCGAGGAGCCGGAACGCCCAGGCGAGCGTCTGCTCGCTGCCGACGAGATCCACGGCCACCGTGGCGCCGCCTTCCAAGGCCGCCCGGGCCTGCGTTTCGGCGTCGGCCGCCCGAAAGTTGACCAGGGCCTCGGCCCCGAGCTCCCGGCACCGGGCCAGCTTGGTATCGTCCACATCCACGGCGACCACGCGCGCGCCGAAGAAGCGCATCATCTGGAGCATGTGAATCCCGACGCCGCCGCCCGCGCCAACGACCACGGCTCGGTCGCCCACATGGACGCGGGCCCTGGACACGCACACATGGTACGGCGTGGCGATGGCATCCGGGATGGCCGTGCCTTCGATGAAGGGCACCCGCTCCGGAAGCGGGAGGACGTTGGCCTCGGGGAGCACGACGAACTCCGCGTACCCGCCGTCGCGGTGGACGCCCAGGTTCCCGCGGGGGTCGCGGCAGAGCGCGTCGCGGCCTGCCCGGCAGAACTCGCACCGCCCGCAGGTCAGGTAGAAGAACGTCATCACCCGATCGCCCGCGCGAACCGCGGTCACGTCGCGGCCGACCTCGGCGACGACCCCGGTGATCTCGTGCCCGGGAACCCGCGGCAGCGTCTCGGGCCGCCCCAACTGGCCGCTCATGTAGTTGAGGACCGTGAGCCCCACGCCGCACGCGCGGACGGCGACCAGGACCTCGCCCGCCTGAGGCTCGGGACGGGGCCGGTCGACGAGCGTCAACCGGCCTCCCCAGGATTGGAGGACCTGCGCCTTCACCGCCGGCCGATCCGGGTCATGCGCGCGCGGGCGACTTCGCGGCCCCGAGAACGGCCAGGATCTCATCGGTGGTCAGCACCCACCCGAGGCAGCGCCGCAGGTTCTCCAGGCCGAAGACGTGGAGATCTTCCCCGTACATGCTGGCGACGGCGTCGCTCGGGACGACCACCCGCAGATCCCGGTTGAACGCGTCGAACGCGGTGCAGAGGACGCAGGTGTTCGTGTTGATCCCGGCGATCACCACGGTCTCGGTCCCGAGCGAGCGCAGCAGCACGTCCAGGTCGGTCCCGTAGAACGCGCTCAGGCGCTTCTTGCTCCGGATCACGAAATCGCCGGGCTCGGGCGCCAGCTCAGGGGGCACCTCGGTCTGGGGAGAGCCCTCCTGGTTGTGGTGCACGATCGTGCTGCGCCGTCCGGGGGTCAGCGACTGCTTGACCGCTTCCACGGCCCGCCAGAACGGGTTGCCCATGCTCTCCAACCCCGGGGGAGTGGTCCGCCGGTAGGTCAGGAGCACGTAGATGACCGGGACCCGGGCCGTCCGCGCGCCCGCGAACAATCGGGCCAGCGCGGCGCGGCATCGCGCGGCGTCGGACGGCAGAACGGGCATGGTCCCGATCTCGGGGTCGAGGTGCCCCCGGTGCACATCCACGGCGAGGATCGCGGTGCGCCGCGGATCGATGGTCAATTGGCTGCGTCGTCGGTGCCTCCTCTTTCCATCCCGGCCGCGGGCCCACCCGGCCCGGCCTACGGATGGGCCGGCGGCAGGTCCCGCGTGTAGACGGGTTTTTTCAGGTACTCCTCTGGGTTCATCGTCCAGAACTGCGAGACGTTCGGATAGGTGAAGATCACGGTATTCTGGGGCTCGCCGTTCACGATGTCCACCCGCCGGACATACTCGTTCTGGATCGGGTTGCCCCACTCGTCGAGGCGCACGGGCCCCCGCGGCGCGTCGGGCAGCACCACCCTGCGGACCGCGCCGACGAATGCGGCGCGGTCCGCCACGTTGCCCCGCACCGCCTCGAGGCCCTTGAGGATGAAGAGCCCGCCCGTGTACGCCGACTCTGAATAATACGACGGCACGCGGTTGTAGGTCCTCACGTACGTCCGGACGAACTCGCGGTTCGCCTCCGTCCGGAGCGCCGCGCTGTAGTGGAGCGACGTGACGATCCCTTTGGCCAGATCGCCCTCCTGGAACAGGATGTGCTCGTCCGTGAGGGTGCCGTTGCCGATCAGGGGGATCCGGCCTTCGAGCCCGAAGTCCCGGTACTGCTGGAGGAACCGCAGGGCGTCTCCTCCGCTGAAGGTCGCGTACACGGCGTCCACATCCTTCGGGATGCGGCCGAGATACGGACTGTAGTCGGGCGCGCCGATGGGAGGCCAGAGGTGGGCCACGACCCGGCCGCCGTCCTGCTCGAAGGTGTCCTGGAACCCTTCGACGGTCTCCCAGCCGAACGCGAAATCGTACGCGACCGTGACCATCCGCGTGTACTTCAGCACCTTGGCCGCGTACTCGCCGAACGCATGGTTCGGCTGGCTGCTCGACCAGCCGGTCCGGACGATCCACGGCGTGCGCAGGCGTTGGGTGATGTCGTCCGCGGAGACGATCAGGTACATCGCCGGGATCTTCTGCTGGTCGATGTAGTCCCGCAGGGCCAGGCCCGAATCCGCGCGCAGCGGGCCCGCCAGCAGATCCACCCGGTCCAGTTCCACCAGCTTCCTCGCCTTGGTGAGCGCCTGCGAGGGCGTCCCCTCGTCCTCGGCGAGCACCTGGATCTCCCGGCCGGCGGCCGTTGGCGGCAAACACCCCGGTCAGCGGCACGATCAGGCCGATCTTGATCGGGCCCTGCTGGGACGCCGCGGCGTTCCCCCCGACCGCCAGCAGCGCCGCCATCCCCACCGCCGCAACCAGGTGCAGGCACCGTGCCATGCTCCGCCCCTCCGCGCCCCCTCATCGAGAAAGGGGGGACTCTGACGGAGGCGAGTTCTCCGGGGGACCCACCGGGTCCTTGAGCCGCCTACACTCCCAGGTACCGGTGCTTCACGGCCGCATCCGCCGAGAGCGCAGCCGGCGTCCCCCGGTACACGACCCGCCCCTTGCTCAACACGTAGACCTCGTCGGCGATCGCCAGCGCCATCGGCAGGTTCTGCTCCACCAGCAGGATGCTGAGCCCCGCCTCCTTCAGCCGGCCGATCGAGCCGCGCAGTTCCCGCACCAGCAGCGGGGCCAGCCCCTCCTGCTCCCCCCCGGAGAGCATGCTGCCGCGGTGCGCGTGGCGCTCCCGCAGCCGGGGATACAGCCCGAACACGCGGTCCATGGTCCACGCCCGATCTCCCGCCGCCCCGTTCGGCCTCGCCGCGACGCTCAGGTGCTCCAGCACCGTGAGCGAGGGGAAGATCCGCCGGCCCTGCGGCACGAGCCCGATGCCGAGGTGGGCGATCTGGTGGCTGGCCAGGCGCGTGATGTCCTGTCCATCGAAGAGCACCCGGCCCTGCCTCGGCCGGGCGAACCCGATGATCGAGCGGATGAGCGTGGTCTTGCCCATCCCGTTCCGGCCGAGCAGCGCGACGGCCGTCCGCGGCCGCACCTCGAGCGAGACGCCCTGCAGCACGTACGAGTCCCCGTAGTAGGTATGGATGTCCTCGATGTTCAGCATGGGACCTTCAGCATGAT
>VBAN01000155.1 GCA_005882445.1 Candidatus Segetimicrobium genomatis
GGGCCGCGCGGGCGTGGCTGCGGGCGGCGAACGCGTCCTGCTCGTCGCGGGTGATCTCGTACCGCGCCGCCAGGTTCTCCGCGGTCTCCGCCATCCCGAGCCCGCAGGCCGAGTCGGTGAGGGCCTGCCACAGCGTGTCCTCGAGCACCGCGGGGCCGAGCGGCAGCCCCGCGCGCGCGCCGCGGACGGCAAAGGGGGCCTGGCTCATGTTCTCACACCCGCCGGCGAGGACGGCGTCCGCCTCGCCGGCCTGGATCAGCCGCGCACCCTGGATGGCGGCTTCGAGCCCCGACCCGCAGAGCCGGTTCACCGTGAGCGCGGGACAGTCGATCCGCGCGCCGGCGCCGAGGCCCACGTGACGCGCCAGGTAGACGGCATCGGCGCTCGACTGAATGACGTTTCCGACGCGCCCCGGGCCGCTTCGATGCCCAACTGCGTGGCGGCGACGTCCCGCAGGGCCCCGCCGAACCGGCCGAACGCGGTCCGGGCCCCTTCGATGATCACCACGTTACCCACGGCTGGCCTCCTGGGCCCGCCTCGCGGAGCTGTCCCTCGTTCTTCCGTAGGAGGCGAGGAACTCCTCCCGCGGCTGCGAAATGAGTGGCCGGCCCGCACCCGTTTGCCCTGGTGCTGGGGCGCTCAGCACGATGAGGCGCCCAAAAGAACATGTGCCCAGAAGGAGGCTCCCCCATGATCGTATTCGACCACGTCGCCGTCGCCGTCCGCCGGATCACCGATGCGCTGGATCTGTTTCGGGATCTGTTGGGCGGCGCGCCGGGCGAGTCCGGGGTGGGCCGGGGATTCACCTTTCAGCAATTCACCTTTCCGGGCGGCACCGTCGAACTGCTCGAGCCCAGAGGTGCGGACAGTTTCCTGCACCGCTTCCTCGACGGCCGCGGCGAAGGCTTACACCACATCACGTTCAAGGTCCGGGATCTCCCGCAGTGGGCGGCGCAACTCCGGGCGGCCGGGTACCGGAGCGGACGCTTGGCGGGAAAGGGACCAGGAAGACGAGCGCGGAACTGATCACCGGCCAGCCGGAAAGCGAGCCGCAGGTCCGGCGCAAAGCGAAACGGGATCCGAGGAGGTGAGGGGTGTCCAGTACTTCAGCCGCCGCTGACCCGAGGGGTGTGCGGCCTCTCGTCCGCCTCGATCCGGCCACCGTCTGGGGCATCGCGGTCTTCGTGCTCCTGATCGCGGCGGGCCTGTATTACGTCAAGTGGAACCCGTATTATCACCGGGCCTTCACGGCGGCCCATACACACAGCATCGGCACCTCGATTGTCAGCGGCACCGCGGCCGCTCCGCCCGCGGTGGGCTGGCAGGCGGCGTGGTCGTACGCCGTCGCCTACTTCAAGGCAGTCTGGCAGGCGATCATCCTCGGCCTGCTCATCGGCGCGGGTGTGCAGGTCTTGGTGCCGCGCACCTGGATGTCGCGTCTTGTCGGTCAATCAGGATTTGCGAGTACCGCGATCGCCGGCTTCGCCGCCGTCCCTTCCATGATGTGCACCTGCTGCGCCGCGCCGGCTGCGGTCGGCCTGGCCCGGAGCGGCGCATCGAGGGGGGCCACCCTTGCCTATTGGCTGGGCAACCCCATGCTCAACCCGGCGACGATGATCTTCATGGGCTTCGTGCTGGGCTGGAACTGGGTGGTCCTCCGGATCGTTGTCGGGGCGGCTCTGGTTCTTGGGGTGGCGCATTGGGCGGGCGGCCTCGTGGCGGAGAAGGCCCATCCGGCACATCCAGGGCCACCGACGATCGCCCCACAAGTGGAG
>VBAN01000156.1 GCA_005882445.1 Candidatus Segetimicrobium genomatis
TCCGGAGCCTACTACATCATCTGCGACATCACCCCCCTGGGGTACGACGACGACTACGAGTTCACGATGCACCTGATCCGGGAGGTGGGGGTGGCCCCGGTGCCCGGCTCCTCGTTCTTCCACGATCCCGCGTCCGGCCGGCATTACGTCCGGTTCGCGTTCCCCAAGCGGGAGGAGACCTTCGACGAGGTCCGCAGGCGTCTGCGGCGCCTGCGCCCGCGCTCCCGCGTCACAGCAGCGCAGCCCCCTGCGGGGGCTCCAAACCAGAGTGGAGCCGAAGGCCAGCAGAGGTTGCCCCCTGCGGGGGCTCCAAACCGCGTTGGGGCTGGGGACCGTCGGGGGAGGCCCAAGCGGTGAGCGTCCGTCATCGAGCGACGGCCCGGGAGTCCCCTGCAAAGTTGCCCCCTGCGGGGACTCCGAACCAAGTTGGGGCCGACAGCACGCAGAGGTTGAAATCGTGGGCGGACTATCGGTCGGAGTTCCCGGTGTTCGAGGATGCGACGTACCTCAATTCCTGCTCGCTCGGAGCGCTGGGGACACCGGTCCGGCGCGCAATCGAGCGGTGCCTCGACCTCTGGTCGTCCATGGGGGCTTCGGCATGGTACGGCCCCTGGTGGGACGAGCTCGGCGCGCTGAGACGCTCCGTCGCCCGGCTGCTTGGCGCCGGAGAGGAGGACGTGGCCCTGTGTCCATCGATCACCGCCGCGCTCTCTGCGGTGGGGAGCGCCTTCGACTACCGGCTGCGCCCCCGCGTGGTGATTGCCGATATCGATTTCCCAACCGTCTCGTACCAGTGGCTCGCCAAGCAATCGCGCGGGGTCGAGGTGGTGTTCGTCCACAGTCCCGATGGGCTCACGGTGCCGCTCGAAGCGTTCGAGCAGGCGATCGATGAACGCACACAGCTGGTGGCGACCTCACACGTCTACTTCCAGAGCGGCGCGATTCAAGACATGGCGGCGCTGGCGCAGCTGGCGCACGCCCGGGGCGCCCTGCTCCTGGTGGACGCGTACCAGTCCGTCGGGCAGATGCCGCTGGACGTCAGAGCCGATGGCGTGGACTTTCTCGTGACCGGCGGGCTGAAGTGGCTCCTTGGAGGGCCGGGGATCGCCTACCTGTACGCCCGCCGCGAGGTCCGCACAGCGCTGCGCCCGGAGATCGTCGGGTGGTTTGCCCACCGCGACCAATTTGCTTTCGACATCACCCACCTCGAGTACGCGGACGACGCCCGCCGCTTCGAGGGGGGGACCCCCGCGATCGCCGCGGTCTTTGCCGGCCGGGCGGGGCTGGAGTATGTGCACGAAATCACCCCGGCGAGGCTGCGCGGCAGGCAGGTGGAGCTCACCTCCGCGCTGGTCGAGGCGCTTCGCGGAGCGGGTCTGTCGCCGCGATTGGCGGGCACGGTGCAGGGGCACGCGGGGATCATCACCGTCCCGGTCCCCGATCCTTCCGCGGCCGTTCAGGCGCTGGCGCGGGAGCGGATCATCATCGACTCCCGGCCCGGGGTGGTGCGTCTCTCGCCCTACTTCTATAACACCGTTGAGGACATCGATCGCGCCGTCGCTGCGCTGCGGCGATACGTCCGCTAGCGGATGCGGGCGCTGGTGCAGCGGGTGCGGCGGGCTGAGGTGCGCGTGCTCGCGCGGCCATCGGGATCCGGTCCGGAAGACCCCGGCGAGGTCACCGGGCAGATCGGCCGCGGGATGGTGGTTTTGCTGGGGGTCGGGCTCGCGGACGGGCCCGAGGATGCGCGCGCGCTTGCCGGCCGGCTGGCCCATCTCCGGATCTTCGGCGACGAGGCCGGGCGGCTCAACCGGTCGCTCCTCGAGACCGGGGGCGAGGTCCTGAGCGTCTCGCAGTTTACACTCTACGCGGACACCAGCGGGGGGCGACGGCCGAGCTTCGTCCGGGCGGCGCCGCCGGAGCAGGCCGAGCCGTTGTATCTCGAGTTATCGCTCGCTCGAGGCGCTGGGAGTCCGCGTGATCCCCGGCCGGTTCCGGGCGCACATGGTCGTCGAGATCCACAACGACGGGCCGGTGACCCTCCTGCTGGACAGCCAAGAGCGATGACCCGGCGTCTCGAATTCTGGGAACTCACCGCGTGCGGGGCCGCCGCGGGAGGAACCGGCGTGTGGGGGCTGGCCGCCGCGCCGCGGGTCGGGTGGCTGCGCGCGTTCCTGGATCTGTTCCCGCATTCCAGCTGGGACGCGCTGACCTGGGTGCTGATCCCGATCCTGCTCCTGCTGTCGCCCGCCGCTCAGGGCGCGATCGTCGCCCGGCTTGCCGCCCCGCGCCCGGCGCCGGTGTGGCGGGGTGTCGCCGGCAGCGTCGCGGGCACGCTCTTGGTCCTGCTCGCCGCGTCGGCCCTCGCCCTGGCCCTGATCCGGCGGGTGCCGGGCTGCGCGGCGCCGCATTCCCCATCGCGGTGCTCGTTGGAGGCCTGGTGTGGTTGCGCGCCCGGGGATGGGTCTTGGCCGCCGCGTACGTGCTGGATCGCGCCGAGGTGGTGGCGTTTTTCCTCGCGGTGGTCTTCGGGGGCGCATTCGGGGCCGCCTGGAGCGTCCAGCGCGCCACCGCGGCGAATTTGACAGGGCCGGACGCCGGCGGGTACAATGTGCGCACCTCGTCCGGCCCGATGAGGCCGGGCGAAACCGGCGAAGCATCCTTCCCGTCGATGGTGAGGAAGTAGCCTCACCGGACGGGTTTTTTATCGCGGCCGGAACGGAGGCCACACGGGCATGGACATCAAGGCGCCCCGGGGGATGCAGGACATCTTGCCCGCGCAGGTAGGCCGCTGGCATCGCGTTGAGGCGCAGATCCGGGACCTGGCGCACCGGTACGGCTATCAGGAGATCCGTACGCCGGTCGTCGAGCACACGGAGGTATTTCTGCGCGGGGTGGGCGCCGGGACGGACATCGTTGACAAGGAGATGTACACGTTTCTGGACCGGGGCGAGCGGAGCCTGACGCTGCGCGCCGAAGGAACCGCGCCGGTGATGCGCGCGTTCCTCGAGCACAACGTGGGCGCCGCCGGATTGCCCGTCAAGGTCTACTATATCTGCCCGATCTTCCGCTACGACCGGCCCCAGCTCGGCCGGTTCCGGCAGCACACGCAGTTCGGGGCGGAAGTGATCGGCAGCCCGGACCCGGCGGCGGATGCCGAGGTGCTGAGCCTGGGAGTGCGCCTCGTCGAAGCCCTCGGACTCAGGGACGTGACGGTGCATCTCAACAGCGTCGGCGATGCGATCTGCCGGCCCAGGTACATCCAGGCGCTGCAGGACTACTTCAGGCCGCACCTCGGGGAGATGTGTGCGGACTGTCAGCGGCGCTTTGAGACCAACCCGCTGCGCCTGCTCGACTGCAAGACGGATCAGCGGATCGTCCAGGGGGCCCCGCAGATCTTTTCCTACCTCGACGACGCCTGCCGGGCCCACTTCGACGGCGTGCAGGCCCACCTGGATGCGGTCGGCATCCGGTACGCGCTGGATCCGCACATCGTGCGCGGCCTCGACTACTACACGCGAACGGCGGCCGAAGTGTACTCCGGAAAGCTGGGAGCCCAGAACGCGATCTTCGGCGGGGGCCGGTACGATGGGCTGGCCGAGCAGCTCGGCGGCCGTCCGACGCCCGGCGTGGGATTCGGGTTGGGGATCGAACGGCTGCTCCTGGCGCTCGAGCAGGAGGGCCTGGCGCCGCAGGCCGAGCAGCGGCTGGACGCCTACATTGCCACGGCCGGCGCGCACACCGCCCCCGCGCTCGCGTTGGCGGACCGCCTGCGCGGAGCCGGCATCGCGGTGGACGTCGACGTGATGGCCCGCGGGCTCCGCGCACAGATGAAGCAGGCAGACCGGCTCGGCGCGGTCTTCGTCGTCGTGCTGGGGGAGGATGAGATCCGGCGGGGCGTGGCCGCCGTCCGCGAGATGGCGACGGGGACCCAGGAGGAGGTGGCGCTCGCCGGCCTCCCGGAGGTCCTGGCGGCCCGGCTGCGGTCTCGGACCGCGCAAAGGGCGCGCGCATGACCAGCGGGCTCGGCGACTGGCGGCGGACCCACAGCAACGGGAGCCTCCGCCGCGCGGATGTGGGGCGGGAGGTCACGCTGATGGGGTGGGTCCAGACCCGGCGCGATCTCGGGGGTCTCATCTTCATCGACCTGCGCGACCGCGAGGGCGTCACCCAGGTCGTCTTCACTCCCCAGGACGCGCCCGCCGCCGCGTCCGCCGCGGCTCAGGTGCGGAGCGAGTACGTCGTGGCGGTCCGGGGGAGCGTGGCCGCGCGGCCGGCCGGAACGGTCAACCCAAAGATTCCCACCGGCGAGGTCGAGGTGCGGGTCCGCGATCTCCGCATACTCAACCCGGCGGAGACGCCGCCGTTTCCGATCGCCGATGAGGTCGAGGTGGATGAAGCGCTTCGACTCACGTACCGGTACCTCGATCTCCGCCGGCCGGTGATGTACCGCCACCTCGCGCTTCGGCACCGCCTCACCAAGGCCGTCCGCGACTACCTGAGCGCGGCGGGGTTCCTCGAGGTCGAGACCCCCATGCTGATCAAGAGCACCCCGGAGGGGGCGCGTGACTTTCTGGTGCCCAGCCGCCTCCATCCGGGCAAGTTCTATGTCCTCCCGCAGTCACCCCAACTCTTCAAGCAGCTGCTGATGGTCGCCGGGGTGGAGCGGTACTTTCAGATCGTCCGCTGCTTCCGGGACGAGGACGGCCGCGCGGACCGGCAGCCGGAGTTCACGCAGATCGATGTCGAGATGTCGTTTGTCGGCGTCGAGGACGTCGTCGGGGTCACCGAGGCGATGGTCGCCGCGGTGGTGCGGGACGCCCTCGGGATCACGGTCACGACGCCGTTTCCCCGGATGACCTACGCCGAAGCGATGGACCGCTATGGAACCGATAAGCCCGACCTGCGGTTCTCACTGCCGGTCGTCGACTGCTCGTGCCGCAGGGCGCGGGGTTGAGCCGGCGGGAGGTGCAGCAACTGGAAGACGCGGCGCGGGCGGCTGGCGCGCAGGGGCTCCTGCCCGTCCACCTCGACCGGGACGGCTCGCGCGGTCCCGTCTCCCGCTACCTTCCCCCCGACCGCCTCGCGGCGCTGCGAGAACGGTTTGCGGCGGCGGAGGGTGACCTGCTGCTCCTGGTGGCCGGCGATCCGCGCCGGTCGAGCCTCGCGCTCGGCCGGCTCCGGCTCGACCTGGCCCGCTCGCGCGGGCTGCTCGGGGACCGACTTGCATTCGTGTGGGTGATGGAATTTCCGCTGCTCGAACACAGCCAGGAGTCAGGCCGCATGGTCGCGGTGCACCATCCGTTTACGGCGCCGCTGGACGAGGATCTGCCGCTCCTGGAGCAGAGCCCGCTCCGCGTGCGGGCCAAGGCCTACGACCTGGTATTGAACGGCGTGGAACTGGGCGGGGGGAGCATCCGGATCCACCAGCAGGAGATGCAGGCCCGGCTGTTCCAGATCCTGGGGATCTCGCCCGAGCAGGCCCTGGACCGATTCGGGTTCCTCCTCGAGGCGTTCCGGTATGGGGCGCCTCCTCATGGCGGCATCGCGCTCGGCTTGGACCGGGCCGTGATGATGCTGGCGGGGCAAGAGACGATCCGCGAGGTCATCGCCTTTCCCAAGACGCAGAGCGCGGCGGATCTCATGACCGGCGCGCCGTCGGCCGTCGACCCCGCTGCGCTCGACGAGGTGCATATCCAGTTGAAGCTTCCGCCGCCCTAGGGCGCGCGGGGTCCGCCGCGGAGGAGCCTCGGGGGCGCGAGGTGCGGCCCCGTGTCGCCGGCGGCGGGAACGCCGAGGGCAGTCCGTCCGCCTCAAGGCCGATCGAAGCGAGGAGTGGAGCCAAAGGTAACCTGGAAGAGCGCCGCCGGGTCCGGTAGGCCGGGCAGGCGGTGCCGGCCCAAATTCCGGAAGCGGATGCCGGCCCGCACGGATTCTCCGATCGCCTCTTTGGTCTCGCCGGAGACGACGATCTGTCCCCCATGGGCCGCGGCGCAGACCCGCGCCGCCGTGTGGACCGCCAGACCGATGTAGCCGACATCGGTGAGGGTGGGGCGCCCGCTGTGGATCCCGATGCGGACCCGGACGTCGAGATGGTCCGGCCAGCCTCGCCCGCGGAACGCCCGCTGGGTGGCCGTGGCGGCCTCGACGACGGCGCCGGCCCGCTCGAAGACCGCGAAGAACTCGTCGGCGCGGGCGTCGATCTCCCGTCCGCCCGCCCGCGACACCGCCGTGCGAAGAATACCGCGGACATCGTTGAGGAGATCGCGGTAGCGGTCCCCCAGCCGATCGAGAAGCGCGGTGGACCGCTCGAGATCGGACATCAGCAGGGTCACAAACCCGGTGGGGAGGGCCGCGGCGTCGGTGGCGGTCGCCCGGACCTGCCCGTACCCGCGTTCATGCTCAACGATGAAGCGCACGGCCGGATCGTGGACGAGCGCCGTCATGGGCCGGCCGCGGTGTTCCAGATACGTCACCACCCGCCCGTCCTCTTCGGCGGGGAGCGGGACCGGCTTCCCCGCCCCGTCCAGGTAGGTCCCGGATGCCTCCGACCAGTAAAGGACCGTCAGCGTCGGATCGCGGAGGACGTTTCGCATGCGTTGTTCTAGGTCGCCCGGTGCGCCGTGCCGGCCCAACTCGATCACGAGGCGGCCCGCCGCCGCATGCCGCTGTTGTTCCGCGAGCTGGCCGGTGATGAAGCCGATGGGCACGATGCCGTACTTTTTGGCCGCATTCAGCAGCCGTGTTCGGGCGCGCTGCCGGGCGGCATCATCCTCGAAGATCACCTGGTTGAACCGGGCGAGGGCGTTCCGCACGTGCGCCGCATCATGGATGGGCAGACGCCTCCGGCCGCGGGCGTCGATGTAGGCGAACGCCCTGTCCGGGAGGCCGGCCCGCTTCGTGGAGGAAAGCCGGGGCATGCCCCAACAATAACGCGCTGTCCCGGGCGTGTCCATGCAGTCCCGACGTCCGGCGGCGCTGCGATGCCTGCCCGGCGGAGTGCGTCCCAGCCGTCGGCCCCCTTGACATTTGTGGGCTTTGAGACTACTTTTACAGTGTAGTCACTAAAACTACAAACAATGGAGGGCGCCGTGAAGATCCGCTCAGCGGGGGTGCGTGAGGCCAAAGCCCACCTCAGCAGGCTCTTGCGGGACGTTCAGCAGGGCCGGGAATGGATCATTACAGAACACGGCAGACCCATCGCCAAAGTTGTGCCGATCGAGAAGGTGCGCCTGTCGTTGGAGGAGCGGATCCGCCGTCTCCAGGACGAAGGCGTCATCGAACCGGCGCCCCGAGATGTCCGGCGGCTGCCCGCGCCGCTTCCGATCAAAGACGGTCTGGCGCAGAGATGGCTCCAGGAAGACCGGGACCGGCGGCCGGGGACATGAGTGGACCGATCTACTGGGACAGTTCGGCTGTTCTGTCGGCGCTTCTTCAGGACCGGTACAGCAAGGATGCGGTCGCGCGTTCGACCGATGGCGGACTGCACCTCCTGTCGTCATTGACATGGGCTGAAACCCACGCGGTGCTCGCGCGGATCGAACGCGAGCGGGTGCTGACACGGGTACTCGTTAACGCGGCGCGCGAGGCGCTGGATACGGGGCCGTGGCGGCGGGTCACCATATCGCCTGAATGGAAACGAATGCGCGCGCTTGCGTCCAGATGGCCGCTGCGCGGCTCGGATCTGTGGCACCTGGCGTCGGCGATGAGTTTGAAGGATGATTTGCCGGAGTTACAGCTGTTGTCTTACGACGCGCGGCTGGCGGCTGCGGCAGAAGGAGAGGGGTTGGCGCCATGACGCAACCATATCTCCAG
>VBAN01000157.1 GCA_005882445.1 Candidatus Segetimicrobium genomatis
CGCTGGAGTGGCACGGACCGCACCTGCCGCTCGGCACCGACGGATTGCACGCCCATGAAGTCGCGGTGGAGGTCGCCCGGCGGATCGGCGGGATCGTCCTGCCGACGTATTTCGTCGGGACGGAAACCGTCCGGCTCAACGATCAGCAGGCGCAAGGGCTCGCCATCCTGGGGTTCGAGGGCACCGAGCGCGTCGTCGGGATGGATTTCCCGGAGTTCCCCGTCAAGAGCCTCTACTTCGAAGAAGGGGCGTTTGCGGTGACCGTCTGGGAAATCCTGCGGTTGCTGAAAGCCGACCGCTACCGGCTCATCGTGATCGTCAACGGACATGGCGCCGTCAACCACCAGCGGACGCTGCGGCGCCTGGCGGCGGAGGAGTCCGAGCGCCCCAACGTCTGGGTCGAGTACACGATGGCCTTCCTGCCGGCGACGCCGCCGATTTCCGATCCTGGGCACGCCGAGAAAATCGAAACGTCCCTGATGATGGCGATGCGCCCCGAGCTCGTCGATATAGCCTCGCTTCCGCCGACGGACGTTCCGCTGCGTTACCGGGACTACGGGATCGTCGACGGCAAGGCGTTCGATGGGAACCCGACACCGGACTTTACCCTGCGCCGGGAGGCCGATCCCCGTGACGCCGCCCCAGACCTGGGCCGGAAAGTCCTCAACGCCGAGGTTGACTGCCTGGTCGAAACCGTCTCCGGCCACCTGCGGTCAATGGGCCTCGGGAACCGGGACTAAGGATCCGCCCGACGGGGTTCCGGACTTAGCGAGCGGTCAGCGCGCTGGCGATCGGGAGGAGGGCGGACTCCAGGGCGTGGTGCAGCACCCGCTCGACGAGGATGGTGCGGCTGCCTCCGATGTCGTGCGTCGAATGCTGGGTTTCCGTCACCACCCGCCCCTGCGCGGCATCGAAGACCTGGACCACGAGCGAGACATCCGCCATCGGCGGGCCGCTGCTGTCCGGGGGCGTGGTCGTGCCGGAGCCACCCTCACTGATGACCAGATGCGAGATCCATCCGACCAGCAGCCGGTCGGCCCCCGCGGCATCGGCCAGCGCGCGCAGCCGGTCGAAGCGGAGCACGTCCGCATCCCGCCAGTGTAGCGCCGTTTCCGCCCGCTCCATCACCGCGCGGGGAATCACCGCGAACCGGCCCGCGGAGGCGCCGCTGAGCATCTTGGAGAAATCGTCGGCGGCGAACCGCTCCGGCACCAGGCCGGAGAAGGCCCCGAGCGGGGTCGGCGCATAGAAGTCGACCACGCCCACGGACCGGGAGGCGGGCGCCGCGCCGGCATTCCCCGGCAGGGTCCCCCCCGCCACGAGCGCCAGGATCACGACTACGCCGTTCCATCTCATCGGCGGCACCATCCGAGATCCCCTCCGCCCCGAGGGGCGGGCACGCGTCGGGTCGTCACCCCCGGCGTAGTCGTTCATGGGCGTCCGCAAAGCCAATCGAAGCGCGGAGTGGACCAAAGGTAAGGGACGTCACGCGGCCTCGTCACCTTCGGCCTTGGGTTCTCGAATGCGGGGCAGAAACCCTGTGGTATAATCGCCGGGACAATTTCGTTGTCCTCTCTGTCGAAATATCAATACGATCGATCATGCTCAGCCGAAGGTTCTGGGAATACATCCGGCGGCACCGGCGCGCGTATCTGTTGGGGTACGCGGCGGTGCTCGCGTCGATCATGATGACGCAGCTGTCCCCGAGGGCGCTGAAGCTGGCCATCGACGGCATCCGGGGGGGCGCGTCGAGCCGGCGGCTGCTCGCGTACGCCGGCGCCCTGGTGGTCATCGCTGCGCTGGAGGCGGCGTGCAGCTACGCGATGCGGATCCAGATCCTGGGGGCGGCGCTCGAGATCGAAGCGGAGCTCCGCCGCGACTACTTCGTGCACCTGCAGCGCATGCAGTGCAGCGCTTTGCCGGTGTGGGGTTGATGCGGTCCGCTCATACCTTCGTCATGCTGATCGTGTCCGTCGCCTTCATGCTCTCGATCGATGTCCGGCTCACGCTGTGGACGATGGTCATCCTCCCCATGGTCTCGGTGCTGTTCGTGGCCCTGGGGCGGGAGATCCATCGCCGGTTCGACAAGGTCCAGGCGCAGTTCAGCGCGCTGTCCGCCCGCGCGCAGGAGAACTTCAGCGGGATCCGCGTCATCAAGGCCTTCGCCCAGGAAGAGGCGGAGATCGCGCGCTTCCGCGCAGAGAGCGAGAAGCTCGTCGCGGCCAACCTGACGCTGGCGCGGATTCAGGGGGCCCTCTGGCCGGTGATCGGGCTGATCCTCGGGGCCGCCGCGGTCGTGCTGCTGTGGCAGGGCGGCGGCGACGTCATCCGGGGACGCATCACGCTGGGACAGATGGTGCAGTTCTCCTACTACCTGGCCCGGCTCAGCTTTCCCATGATCGCGCTGGGATGGGTGACCACCCTGTGGCAGGAAGGGCGGGCGTCGA
>VBAN01000158.1 GCA_005882445.1 Candidatus Segetimicrobium genomatis
GTAGCTCCCCGGATAGAGCAGGATGAGCATGCGGTATATCTCTTGCGGCGTCGGGGGCTCGCCGACGTGGCTCCTCAGCGGGAGCAATATCGGGCCGTCGACCACAACCAGCATGAGCGCGCTGAGCAAAGGGAACAGAAGGATTTCCTTATCGGCAAGCAGGATCGCGACACTCTCCTGCATCAAGTCCCAGGTGCGCGCCAGGGTCCCCACATTCACCCCCTCGTCGCTTGACGTGACCGTCAAGGTAGTGCCCGGGACGGCAAGCCTATAGACCCCGGAGGACGTGGGTTTTCGAGGATGTCCAAACGACAAGACAGAGCCGCCGCCCCGTCATGCTCCCGACGTTCGCGCAGGGGGGCGATTGCCTCTCAGTTGACCGGCCAGGGGGGTTCAGGACGCCCCAGCGGTCGAGCCTTGGAGAGAAAGAATGTTGGGGGATAGATACGCAGGGATTAGCAACCCTGACCCAAAGCGCCCCGCTCGACCCTATAAAATCGCCTCGTGCGTGTCCGCGTTGAAGATGTGCATCTTGTGCATGTCGATGACCACCTCGGTCGACTGCCCCATCCGGGCCTGGCTCCGGGCGTCGACCCGGGCGACGATGCTGTGCTCCCCGGCCGTGAGGTAGAGGATGATGTCCGAGCCCAGCGGCTCGTGGACGTCGACCTCCGCGCGGAGCGCGGCCCCCTCCTTGACCTCGGTGTGGAACGCCCGGTCGTGGATGTCCTCGGGGCGGATCCCGAAGATGACCGGCCGGCCCGCCCAGGATGACAGTTTCGGAATGTACGCCTGCGGGATCTCGGCGCGGAACACGCCCCCGTCGACGAACATCTTGCCGTCCTGCCGCGCGAGCTTCGCCTCCAGGAAGTTCATCGCCGGCGAGCCGATGAACCCCGCCACGAACAGGTTGGCGGGCTTTTCATAGAGGTTGAGCGGGCTGTCGACCTGCTGGACCAACCCGTCCTTCATCACCACGATCCGGTCGCCCATCGTCATCGCCTCGACCTGATCGTGGGTCACATAAATGGTCGTGGTCTGCAGCCGGGCGTGCAGTTTCTTGATCTCGGCGCGCGTCTGCACCCGCAGCTTCGCGTCCAGGTTGCTCAGGGGCTCGTCCATCAGGAACACCTGGGGCTCCCGCACGATGGCGCGCCCCAGCGCAACCCGCTGCCGCTGTCCGCCGGAGAGCTGCTTGGGCTTCCGGGCCAGCAGTTCCTGGATCCCAAGCATCTCGGCGGCCTCCTTGACCCGCCGGTCGATCTCCGCCCGGGGGTATTTCCGGAGGCGCAGGCCGAACGCCATGTTGTCGTAGACGGACATGTGGGGGTACAGCGCGTAGTTCTGGAACACCATCGCGATGTCCCGGTCCTTGGGCGCCACATCGTTCACGAGGCGCTCGCCGATGTAGATGTTGCCCGCGCTCGCCTCCTCCAGCCCTGCGACCAGGCGGAGGCAGGTGGTCTTGCCGCATCCCGAGGGTCCCACCAGGACGGTGAACTGCTTGTCCGGGATTTCGAGCGTGACGCTGTTGACCGCGACGACAGTGCCGAACTGCTTGCTGACTTGTTCGAGCAACACCTTGGCCATCGTGCGCCCCCCGGCGGCGGCCCAGTCTCCGCGCGGTCGCCCGCGCCCAGCGAGTTGCCGCCACCCCGGGGTGGTCTACGACGCGGCGGCGGGCCTCCCCTCCTCCCCCACTGCGGATCAGTCGCGCGGCGTTCTGCCCGCGCCCGGGAACCGGACCGTCCCGGGGAGCCGGACGGTCTGTCCCCCCGCCGCCTCTTTCATGGCATAGAGCCGGCGGTCGGCAACCTGCAGCAGGCGCTCCACGTCGACGCCGTCCCCCGGCCACGAGGCGACCCCCCAGGAAAAACTGATGCGCGCCCGGAGCCCCTCCCGGGCTGGGACGGCGATCTCCAGGTCCCGGAGATAGTCGAGGACTTCCTCCGCCTCCGCCGCCGTCGTGTCGGGGAAGAGCAGGATGAACTCGTCTCCCCCGAAACGTCCCGCCACGTCCGTTTCGCGAATGGCCTCGCTGAGGGTCTCGGCCACGGACAGGAGCACGTCATCGCCCGTCGCGTGGCCGTGGGCATCGTTGACGCGCTTGAACTGGTTCAGATCGAGCAGGGCCACGCACAACTCCGTGCCCGCGCGCCGGCCCCGGTCCATCTCCATCTGCAGACGGTCGAGGAAGCCGCGCCGGTTGGCGAGCCCGGTCAGCGAATCGGTGGCCGCCAGCTCCTTCAACTGCTCGTGCAGCCGCGCCACCTCGATGGCGCCGGCCAGGTACCGCGCGACGACGGTGAGCAGGTCGAGGTCGGCCTCGGTGAACGCCCCGGGGGTCGCCCGGTAGGCGCTGAGCACGCCGATCGGCCGCCGGTGCACCATCAGCGGGGCGTAGATCGCCGACCGCAGCTGAGGATCCGGCCGGTGGGTGCGCGGATCCGTGTGCATGTCCGGAACGTTCAGCGGGGTGACCGTGTCCATGACCGCCCAGAGCAGTCCTTCGCCGCGCCGGTAGACCTTGCCCCGCAGCCTGCCCCGCAACCCCGAGGTGGCCCGGACGGCCAGCTTCTCCGGGTCGCGCGTGTCCAGCAGCGAGACCGCGCAGGAGTCGAATCCCGTCTCCTCGCGGAGCCCCCGCAGCATGTGCTCGAGCAGGTCGGAGAGGCTGAGCACCGCGGTAAAATCACGCGCCAGCCGGGCCAGGAACGCCAGCGCTTTCCCCGATTCGCCCGTGGTCGGATCCGCGTACGCCGGCCCCGCGGTGCCGTTCGGAGACCCCGCAGTCATCTGGCTCATCCTCTGCTCGTTTGGCGGTTCTTTCAGCAGCCTCACTCCCGCGTGCGTGCTCTCACGGGAATGCTATGCCCCTTTTTCGACGGGACGAGACGGCTGCGGCTCAGGCGCGCAATCGCTGCTTGATCGCGTCGATGATCTCGACCGGCGTCGGGTCGACCCCGCGGAGACAGGCCAGGTAGATGCTCACGAGATCGCCCATCAAGACCAGGGAGAGCAGCCGGGCCAGCCGGCCGGCGCCGCGGGCGCGGACCTGGTGCACGCCGGAGGCGGGGTGGAAGGCAAGATCGGATGTCAGTTGGACGCGGCGGAGGATTCGCGCCGGCTCGGTGCCGTCCAGCAGCACCACCACGGCGACGAGGCCCGCAATCTCCGGCGGCGCGCCCCACCCGACGGTCTCGTTGTGGTTCAGCTCGGGGAAGGCATCCCACGCCGCGAGCGTCTTGCTGTTCTCGTTGAACTGGCACTTCCACCGCCGCGCCGCCGCCTCGAGCCAGGGCGATGACGCATAGACGGCCGGGATCTTCCCCAGCAGCAGCTCGGCGAGGCGCTTCGCCGGGTTGCGCGAGGCGCCGATCCGGGGACCGGCCTCCGCGGCGACCTCCTCGAGCACACCGGCCGCTTCCTCGACCTCGCGTCCATGCGGCTCGATGAGACCCCAGTGGTCCAGCGCCGCGAGCGCCGGCATCAACAGATACCCGAGCGCGGCGCGGGGGGCCAGGCCGCCCGGCACGACGACGCCGGACCGCCGGGCTGCTTCCGCCAATTGCCCCCCCGACGTAACGGCAAAGAGCGCGGCCCCGGCGCGCTCTGCCTGGGCGACCGCCGCCAGGGTCTCTTCGGTCGAGCCGGAATAGCTGACCGCGATGACGAGGGAGCGCGGCCCCACAAACGCCGGGACCTCGTACCCCCGCACCACGGTGATCGGGATCGAACAGGTCGGCGCGAGGTATCCGGCGAGAAGGTCTCCGCCGATCGCCGACCCGCCCATCCCGCAGACAACGAGGTGCTCGGGCCGCCGCGGAAGCGAAGGAAGGCGCGCGGCGCCACCCAGCCTCCAGCCGTCGCGGATCTGCCGGGCGAAGCCGAGCGCGGTCTCGAGCATTCCTGCGGGGTCGGCCGCCGCGAGCTTCACCTGATCGTCGAGCACGGACATGCAGGAGGCATTCGCCGCAGCGTGATGATCTCCCCCAGAATGCGCCGGCGCGCGCCGAAGCCTTGGGTCCTCATGCGCAGGGAGACTCCGCGAGCGACCCGAACCACCCTGAGCGCCCGAAACCGCTCGGCCAGCGGACGGTCGCCATGCCGCGAATCAAACCAGCCAGGTGGGGGCGTGACCCGTGCGGCCCAACGACGATGGGACGAAAGGCGGCGGGCGCCGGACAGGCGCCGGCGAGCGGCCGCAGACCGGCCGGCCCCGGCGGACGGCGATCGATATCCGAGCTCTGCTGGCCAACCGCGAGTTCATCAAGGTCACCGCGTACGTGCTGCCCCGCCGCACCAAGATTCAGGTGCTCGAGATGATGGAGCGTCTGCGCCGGCAGCGAATGCACCGGGAGTCCGCACCCGCCCCGGGGGGCGCACGGCCGCTTCCGGAGATGTCCGGAGGTGAGCTCGTGCGCGAGATCAACTGGCGAATCGGCACCCTGCCTCCGGAGGACGCCGAAGCCGTCGCCCGGTATATCCGCCACCTGACCCGCTGGCGGGCCGCACGCCGGAAGGCGCGGGCCGGACCGGAGGCCCCGGGCTGATGCCGCGCGTGCTGCTCGTCCACTACACGACCCCGCCCGTCGTGGGCGGCGTGGAGCGCGTCCTGGCCCGGCACGCGCGCCTGCTGGCGGGGGAAGGATTCGAGGCGCATGTCGTGACCGGGCGGGGCGGTCCGGTGGGGCCGGGGGTGCGCCTCCACCGCCTCCCCTGCATCGACTCCCGGAACCGCCGCGTGCTCGCCGTGACCCGCGAACTCGAGGCGGGGCGTGTCACGCCCGCATTCCACGGCCTGGTGGCGCAGATTCGAGAGGACCTCCGCCGGCTGCTCGCGGGCGCGGATATCTGCATCGTGCACAACGCGCTCGTGCTGCACAAGAACCTCGCGCTGACCGCCGCCCTCCACCAGCTCGCCCCCCAGAGCTCCATCCGCTTCGTGGCCTGGTGCCACGATCTCGCGTGGACGAACCCGCAGGACCGGTCGCACCTCCATCCGGGCGCCCCCTGGAGCCTGCTCCGCACGGCCATCCCCGGCGTCACGTATGTGGCGGTGTCCACCGACGGCCGGAGGGAGCTGGCAGCGCTGCTCGGCGTGCCCAAGGCGCAGATCGAGATCGTCCCCAACGGCGTGGATCCCGCGGCGTTCCTGCGCCTGGCACCCACCGGCCGGTGGCTGGCGGCGGCGCTGCGGCTCTGGGAGCAGCAGGTCGTCCTGCTCCTTCCGGTCCGGATCACCCGCCGAAAGCAGATCGAGTATGCCCTCCATGTGGTCGCCGAACTGGTCCGGCGGGAGCTCGCCGTCCGGCTGCTGATCACCGGCCCCCCGGGCGCCCACACCCCCGGGAACCGCGAGTACCTCGATGAGCTCCGGGGACTGCGCCACCGCCTCGGACTGGACGCCCAGGTGGTGTTCTGCGCGGACCTGCCCGGCCCGCGGGGCCGTCGCCTGCGGCTCTCCGACCGCACGATGGCGGACCTCTATCTGCTGGCGGACGCGCTCATCCTCCCCAGCCGCCGGGAGGGATTCGGGCTTCCGCTGCTCGAGGCGGCGCTCGCCCGACTCCCGGCATGGACGAGCGACCTCCCCCCGCTGCGTGAGGTCGGCGGCGATGCGATCCACACGTTTGACCTCGCCGACCCGCCGGCCGCGGTAGCGCTCAGGCTGATCCATACGTTAATGGAAGAGAGGGGGTACCGCCTCCGCCGGCGAGTCCTCGCCTCGTACACCTGGGAGGGCATCATGCGCGAGCGGATCATCCCTCTACTCACCCGACTCGTCGGCGTGGCGCGTCCATGACCGCCCCGTCATCCGGCCCGCCGCATCCGGCGCGGGGGGGACCGGGGGCCGCGCGGAACTGGCCGGCGGCCGCCTCCGATGCGTGGTTCGCCGGCCACACCTTCGACGCCGAAGAGTTCGGCGATCTGGACGCGCTGCTGGCGCTCAAACGGGCCCGGGGCGTCACGATCAGCCTCGGCCTGCCCGCGCTCAACGAGCAGCCGACGATCGGCCGCGAGATCCAGATCCTCCGGCGGGCGCTGATCGACGAGGTGCCGTTCCTCGACGAGATCGTGGTGATCGACAGCGGATCGGTGGACGGCACGGCCGAGGTCGCGCGCCGGCTCGGCGTCCCCACCTACCACCATGCCGAGATCCTTCCCGGCGAGGGCACCTACACCGGAAAGGGCGAATCCCTCTGGAAGAGCCTGCACATCCTCCGCGGCGACCTCGTCGCGTGGGTGGACCGGATCGGCTACGTCAAGGGGTTCTACCGGCGCCCCATCCGGCTGGGCGGCCGCCGGGCCGAGTCGGGGGGCGGGCGGGTCACCGAACTCACCGCGCGGCCGCTGCTCAACCTCTTTTTCCCCGAGCTCGCCGGCGTGATCCAGCCCCTGGCGGGCGAGTACGCCGGGCGGCGGGAGATCCTCGAGCGGCTGCCGTTTTTCACCGGGTACGGCGTCGAGATCGGCCTCCTCATCGACGT
Organism: Candidatus Segetimicrobium genomatis; assembly: GCA_005882445.1. Classification (GTDB taxonomy): domain Bacteria; phylum Sysuimicrobiota; class Sysuimicrobiia; order Sysuimicrobiales; family Segetimicrobiaceae; genus Segetimicrobium. The sequence continues at coordinate 6,492 of VBAN01000158.1, forward strand.
GCTCAGGCGCTTCGGGCTCGATCAGATCGGGCAGGTGAATCTGGGCTCGCGCGTGCACCGCAACCGGGACCTCACCCCGCTGTCCGTCATGGCGTTCGCGATCGCCCAGGTGGTGATGACCCGCGTGGGCGAGCGGATTCGCGCGCCCCTCGGCGCGTGGATGCACACGGCCATCAACCTGGTCAGCCCCGGCGGCGCCCTCTCCCTCGAGCGTCGGGAGGTCCGCGAGCGTGAGCGGCCGCCGATCATGACCGTCCCCGAGTACCGGCGCCGGCGGGCGCTGGTCGGAGCCGCCGGGCGGGCGGCGACCGGAGCCCGCTGACCCCGGCGTTCCACGGACCATGGGGGCCCGCTGACATGGACCCGCTCGAACCCCTTCGACGGGTCGCCCGGGACGTCACCGATCCGCAACTCGTCGCGCGCGCCATCGAGACGCTGATGTGGCTCGCGATCATCGCGCTCGCGGCCTGGGTGGCGCTCCGCATTTCGCATGCCCTCCTTCGCCACACGACGGCCTGGCGCGCCGCGGAGCCGGCCGGCCGGATTACGCCCATCATCGAGGGGCTCCTCCGATACGCCATCATCTTCACGGCGCTCATCCTGATGCTCGACGCCGTGCACGTCAACGTCACGCCCGTGCTCGCGAGCGCCACCGTGCTCGGCCTGACGCTCGGGTTCGGCGCGCAGTACCTCATCCGGGACCTCCTGGCAGGCGTCTTTCTCATCGCCGAGGGGACCATCCAGGCCGGAGATGTC
>VBAN01000159.1:0-3743 GCA_005882445.1 Candidatus Segetimicrobium genomatis
TCCTTCCCGAGGAGCAGGCGCTGCTGGCGCTGCCGGAGCATCTGGCGCGCCGGTATCAGGTCATCCCGCTGCGGCAAAACAACGGGAAGCTGCGGGTGGGGATGGTCGACCCGCTCGACGTCATTGCGTTAGACGACATCCGCCGCCACACCGGGCAGGAGATCGAGACCGTCGTCATCTCCCCCGGAGGGTTCCAGCGCGTCCTGCCGCAGTACCCTGCCCTGGACGAGAACGTCCAGGCGATGATCCAGGAGATCAAGGCAGACCCCCACGAGGAATTGGGGCTGGAGACCCTGCGCAGGCTGGTTCAGGAAGCGCCGGTGGTCCAGCTCGTCAACCTCATCATCCTCCAGGGGCTCCGGCAGCGGGCGAGCGACATCCACATCGAGCCGCTGGATACCCGCGTGAGGATCCGGTTCCGAATCGACGGCACGCTGTACAATATCATGACCCCGCCCAAGCGCATCCAGGCGGCCGGCATCTCCCGCGGGAAGATCATGGCGGAGATGGACATCGCCGAGCGGCGGCTGCCGCAGGATGGACGGATCGACCTCAAGGTCGAAGGCCGCGAGATCGACCTGCGGGTGAGCACGATTCCGACCGTCTTTGGCGAGAAAGTCGTGATGCGGATCCTCGACAAGGGCGCGATGCTCGTCGGCGTGGAGCAGATCGGGCTCCTGCCCGACAGCCGCAAGCGGTTCGAGACGATGGTCACGAAGCCCTACGGCATCCTCCTGCTCACCGGCCCGACCGGCAGCGGAAAGACGACGACGCTGTACACGATGCTCAGCCGGCTCAACAACATGGAGCGCAACATCATCACGATCGAGGACCCCGTGGAGTACCAGCTGCTCGGGGTGAACCAGGTGCAGGTGAACCCGAAAGCCGGGCTCACCTTCGCCAACGGCCTGCGGTCGTTCCTCCGGCAAGACCCCGACGTCATCATGGTCGGCGAGATTCGGGACGAGGAGACCGCCCGCATCGCCATTCATGCCGCCCTCACCGGCCACCTGGTGCTGAGCACCCTGCACACCAACGACGCCCCGGGCGCGGTGGTCCGCCTAGTCGACATGGGGGTCGAACCGCTGCTGGTGGCCTCGTCGCTGATCGGGGTGATCGCGCAGCGCCTCGTCCGGGTCCTGTGCGAGAAGTGCAAGCAGCCGCACTCCCCCCCGGCCGAGGTCTTGGAGCGGCTGGGGGTCCCGCTGGGATCCCGCGATGGCACCGGGACGATCTACCGTCCGGTGGGGTGCGACTTCTGCGGGAAGATCGGCTACAAAGGCCGCACCGGGATCTTCGAGATCATGACCGTCGACGACGAGATCAAGGCGCTGGTCATGAAGCACGCGTCGATGGTCCAGGTGAAAAAGGCCGCGATGAAGGCGGGGATGCGGAGCCTGGTCGAAGACGGCCTGGCGAAGGTCTACCTCGGGATCACCAGCGTGGAAGAGGTCGTGGACGCGGTCAGCGCGGACTGAGGGGGCTCCGGCTCAATCTTTGCCAAGTTCCTGATCAACGAGCAATTTCAGCGCCGGCACGTAGTTTGCTACGATTTCCCACACTCGGGAAAGATCGATCTCCTCATACGCATGGGCGGCAACGTTTCGAAAGCCGTATACCTGTCGCCACGGGATCTCAGGATGGCGCGCCTTCAGGTTATCAGACAACCCCTTAATGGCATCAGCCAGTGTTTCGAGGCGGCGCAGTACGGCGTCCTGGATGATCGCCTCGTTAAGAAATGCTTCCCGATCTCCGCGAGTATACTGCTCGATTAGTGCGATGCTCTGCCGAATGTACTTCAGCCGCGCTTGTTCGCGTGCCCCATGGATCACAGGGGGACGGCCTCACGCCGGATCTCCTCGGTGGTCTGCGACGGGCGGCGCACCTCGACCACATCGACTTTGCGGCCAAGTGCCTCCTCCAGATCGAGGATGAGACTGCTGAGGTCAAGAACGGTCCGGTCTGGTTGGAACTCAACGAGGAAGTCGACATCGCTATCGGGCCGTGCGTCGCCGCGGGCCACTGACCCGAATACGCGAACGTAATGCGCTCCATGCTTCGCCGTAATCGCCAGGAGTTCGTCTCGGCGGGCGCGGAGATCCGCGAGTGTCAACCGGGACGACGTTCCGCGAACGATGAGCCCGGACCGAGGGCGGACCTCGAATTGGATGTCGAGCGCGTCCGCGAGGCGCGATAGAGTCGTGACGGTCGGAGCGACTTCGCCGCGCTCCAACCGGGCAATCGCTGACTGCGTGGTGCCGAGCCTGGCGGCAAGCCTTGCCTGCGTCAATCCGCCCGCGCGGCGGGCCGCGGCCAGAGCGCGACGAAAGGGTTCCAAGGGGTTTGGACCCTTTCGGCTCCGCGGCACTGACACCGCCGTTGCACGGATGGCCACTCGGCCTCGACGACGCGCCATGGCTGTATTCCTGAGTATAGCATAAATGCTATATCGTGTTAGGCGACCGGCTCGCTCACCCTGGTCGCCGAGCCTGTTTTGGCGGCAGCGCCGCGGAGGGCGGAGCCGATCACCACGGCGGAGGCGCGCGCACCGACGGTAAAGGCGAAAAACGGCCCGCCGTCCTGCGTGGCGCACAGACTGGTGAAGTACAGCCCCGGAACGCTGCTCTGGAAATAGGCGTCGAGCACGGGGAACCCATCTCGCGTGTGGAGCTGCCGCAGCAGGTTGCCGCGGGCCAGGAACGGCACGCGGGCGATATCCACCTTGTACCCCGTGGCGAGGATCACCTGATCCGCACGCAGCGCCACCCCGGTGTCCAGTTTCACGTCGAGCGCGCCGCCGGGTAATTCACGGCAGCCCACCACCTGCGAGCCGGGGAACAGCCGAACCGTCTCCCCGGCGATCCGCGGCGCCAGCCACGGCTCGAGCTTCAGCCGGCCCTCCGCCCACAGCCGGCGTGCCACCTGCTCCTTCTCGTCGGGGCCGAGCCGCTGATACCAGCCCGGATTTGCCGCGATCGCATCCACGAGCGGATTCACCCAGGACCAGTCGGACGGCGCGAAGGCGGGGGTGGGGTGGCGATAGGAGAGGAACACGGCCTCCGCGCCGTGTTCGCGGATGCCCGCGGCCCATTCGAACGCGCTCTGCCGGCCCCCGATAATGAGCACCCGCCGGCCTCTCAGCGCGGAGAAATCCACCACGTCGCACGTGTGCCGGAGCCGCCCGGCGGGGAAGAGCGACGCGTAGCCATCGGGCACGTGCGTGAAGTACCCGAAGCCCAGCGCCAGGACGACCGAGCGCGCCGTGAGCGTGTCCCCGCCGTCGAAGACCGCCTGGAAGACCGGCGCCGGCCCGCCGGAGGAGTTGAGCTCGCGCACGAATTTCGGCACCACGCGAATATCCTTTCGCCGCCGGAACCAGTCGCAGTAGTCCAGGTAGACGTCGCGGGACAGCGGCTCGGCCGCCGCCGACGTCAGGTTCCTGGCTTCCAGGTAGCCCTCGATCGTGTCTTCGTCGAAGGGGTCGAGGTGCCAGTCGCATCCCGAACGGAGGTACAACTGCCGCGGCATCTGGGACGCCCAAAAATCCATGGGCCTGCCGGCGACGACGTGGTCGATCCCGTGGCGCTTCGCGTACGCCGACATCGCCAGCCCGTAGGGGCCGGCGCCGACGATGAGCAGGGGGACAGGGTCAGCCATTGCCGGGGCCCGGCTCTTCTGCCTCCACCGCGACCGCGACAGCCTCGCCGCCCCCCAGGCAGAGCGCCGCAATCCCCCGGCGCCGC
>VBAN01000159.1:3827-4255 GCA_005882445.1 Candidatus Segetimicrobium genomatis
CATGTCCGAGAGGGCGTAGCCATTCGCGAGCGCCTGCGCGGCGAAGGCCTCGTTCAGCTCGATCAGATCCACGTCGCCGAGCGACCAGCCCACCCGCTTGAGCAGGCGCGGGATGGCGCGGGCGGGCGCGTCGAAGATGTCTTTCGGTTCCACCGCCGCCTGCGCGGAGCCCACAATGCGGGCCAGCGGGCGCGCGTCGAGCGCCCGGGCCTTCGCGGCGCTGGCGATCACCAGGGCGCAGGCCGCGTCGTTGAGGCCGGGAGCGTTTCCCGCCGTCACCCTCCCTCCCGGCGTGAACGCCGGTGGAAGCTTCGCCAGCGCCTCGAGCGACGTGTCGCGGCGGGGCGCTTCGTCGCGATCCACCAGGACGGCCTCGCCCCGGGATCCTTGAATCGCGACCGGGACGATCTCGGCCGTGAACTTCCCGT
>VBAN01000160.1:0-1379 GCA_005882445.1 Candidatus Segetimicrobium genomatis
CCCGGACCGTCCAGACGGTTCTTCCCGAGCACCATGACGTACGCCCAGGCCGCCTGCGCCAGGGTTTGCCGCGTATTCTGCTCGACCACGACGACCGCAACCCCGGTGCTGCACACCAGCCGGATGCGCTCCCAGACGGCGGCGATGAACCGGGGCGAGAGGCCGGTGCTCGGCTCGTCCAGCAACAGCACGGAGGGGTCGACCATCAGCCCGCGCGCCATGGCGAGCATGTTGCGCTGGCCGCCGCTCAGGGTGCGCGCCGGCCGCTTCATCGCCGCGCGGAGATCCGGGAACATCGCGTACAGCTGGTCGATCCGCTCCCGGAGCCCGGAGGTCCGCGTGTATCCGCCCATCTCCAAATTTTCGTGGACGGTCAGGGTGGGAAACACATTCTGCACCTGCGGGACATAGGCGATCCCCTTGCGGATCAACTGCTCGGGCGCCAGGCCGGTGACGTCCTCCCCATCGAGCAGCACCTGCCCCTGCTGCGGGCGAATGACCCCCGTGATCGTCCGGAGCAGCGTCGACTTCCCGGCCCCGTTCGGGCCGACGATCGCGGTGACCCGGCCGGGGGTCGCTTCGATGCTGATGTCCTGGATGATGGGCGGGCCGCCGTATCCCGCCGTGAGCCCCCGGGTGACCAGGACCGGGCCGCTAGACACTGGCCACCACCTGCCCGAGGTAGGCATCGACGACGGCGGGGTCCGACCGCAGCGCGTCCAGGGGCCCGTGCGCGATCGGCCGGCCCAGCGCCATGACGACGACCGTCCCGCAGACCCGCTCGACAAAGGGGAGGTTGTGCTCAACCATCAGCACGGTCATCCCCGCGGCCACGAGGCTCTTGATGCCGTCCCCGATGCGGACCCCCAGCACCGGGTTGACCCCGGTGAGCGGCTCGTCCATAAGCACCATGCGCGGCCGGGCCTGGAAGATTCGAGCTATCTCCAGGAGCCGCTTCTGCCCGCCGCTCAGATTGCCGGCCGGCTCGTCCTTCAAGGACAGCAGCCCGAACTCGCCGAGGATCGCCCGCGCCTGGATGCGGTCGGCGTCCTCCGCCTCGCGGAGGTGCGCGGCCGTCCACACCGCCCGCCAGACCGTCTCCCGTCCCGCCGCCGGCGCCGCGAGCAGCATGTTCTCCATCACCGTGAGTCCCGCCCAGACGCGCGAGGACTGAAAGGTGCGGACGAGCCCCCGCCGGGCGACGCGGTAGGCCGGCCACCCCCCGACGTCCAGGCCGGCGAACCGGATCACGCCGGCGTCGGGCTCGAGGAAGCCCGAGATCAGGTCGATCGCCGTGCTCTTGCCCGCGCCGTTCGGCCCGATGAGGCCCGTGATCGAGCCCGCCTCGACGTCGAAGGTGCAGTCTCGCACGGCGCGCA
>VBAN01000160.1:1487-5884 GCA_005882445.1 Candidatus Segetimicrobium genomatis
GGCGCCAGCGCAGGACGACGAGGATCAAGATGCCGATCATGATTTCGCGGGCGGCGGGACCGAAATCGGGATGTCCCGGGATCTCCGGGAGAAACCGGGTGACCTCCTGGAAGAAGATCAGCACCAGGAAGATGCCCAGGATGACCCCGCGGTTATTTCCCGTCCCCCCCACGAAGATCGCCGCGTACAGGAGCAGCGTCTCCACCGGCGCCCACGCGGAGACGTTGAAGGCGCCGAGGAAGTGGACGAACAGCGCCCCGCCGAGGCCCGCGATCGCCCCGCCGAGCACGTAGCCTTTGAGCTTCAGGGCGTACACGTTCCGGCCGAACGCGGCGGCGGCGGTCTCATCTTCGCGCACCGACCGGAGGGCGCGCCCAAACGGGCTCCAGAACAGCCGCTCCAGGAACAGGTAGACGGCGATCAGGACGGCCAGGCAGAACGCCAGATAGAACACCGGGTAGACGTGGGGATTGAGGTGCAGCACGCTGTTGAACGGCTGGCTCAGCCCGTAGAGCCCGTTGTACCCCGCGAAGATCCGGGCGTCGTTGCTGATCACGGCCTGCATGATCAGCGCCGTGGCCAGCGTGGTGATGGCAAAGTAGTCGCCCCGTAGCTTCCGCAGCGCGATCGCTCCCACGACCAGGGAGAGCAGTCCGCCGGCCAGCATGGCGCCGAGCGCGCCGGCGACGAACGGCCACTGGAGCCCCAGAATGTACTCCGTCGGCGGCCGCAGGCCGGCGGGCGGCAGGGTGATGACGGCGTCGATGTACGCGCCGATGGCGATGAACCCGTAGTAGGCGATGTCGAGGTCTCCCTCCCATCCCCACCGCACGTTCAATCCCAGGACGAAGATGGCGAAGATCACGCCCTGGGTCGCGATGGAGACGAGGTAGTTGATCATGCCGCGCCGCCTCCCGCCCGCGGCCTGGTGGTGAACAGCCCTTCCGGGCGGACCAGGAGGGTCGCGATCAGCAGCGCGAACGCGATCGGCAGCTTGTAGTCCGCGGCCACGTAGAAGGCGCTGGTCTCCATGGCGACGCCGACGAGGAGCGCGCCGGCCATCGCGCCGTACGGCTTGCCGATCCCGCCGACGATCGCGGCGGCGAAGGTCACGAGCAGAAAGTTGAACCCGAACGAGGGGGCGAAGCTGCCGACCCGCCCGGCCAGCACGAACCCGCCGAGCCCGGCGATGAGGCCGGCCAGCCCCCACGTCAGCTGGATGATACGGGAGGCGTCGATGCCGCTGACGCGGGCGAGGTCGCGGCTGTCCGCCACCGCCCGCAGCGCCTTCCCGAACTTCGTATACCGGAGCAGGAGGTGGAGCAGCACCATCGTCCCCGCGGCCGCCGCCATGATCAGCTCGTCACGGCCCGTCCACAGGAACGGTCCCACCCGGTGCGGGACGGTCTGGGGCAGGATGTACACGACGTTCGTGCCGGTGAACACCGCCAGCAGGACGTTCTGGATGATGATGGCGACGCCGATCGTGGCGATGAAGATGACCAGGCTCCGGGCGCGCGCCCGGACGAACGGCTCGACGATCCCCCGGTTCATGCCCCACGCGACCAATCCCCCCGCCGCGGCCGCCGTCAGGCCGCCGACGAGCAGGTTGGTCGTGAGGCTCTGCGACACGTAGGCGGCGTACGCGCCGACCGTCAGCAGCTCCCCGTGGGCAAAATTCGGATGGTTGCTGACGCCGTACTGCAGCGAGAACGCCACGGCGGAAAACGCCAGGATCGCCGCGGTGACCAGGCCGAACCCCAGGGCGACAAAGAAGCCATGCATGTTATCCCGGCTTCGGCCGGTAGGCGGGCGCAAAGGGCCGCAGCGGCGGCAGCACCCAGCCCCCGGTGGGCACCGGGCGCTCGTCGGAGCGGACCGGAACGTCGATCACCGCGGGACGGTTCGCGGCGAGCGCGGCGGCCAGGGCGCCGTCCAGGTCGCCGGGCCTGGTGACCCGATACCCGTCCGCCCCCATCGCCTGGGCCAGCGCGGCAAAGTCCGCGCTCACCGGCTCGCCCGTGCGCTGTTTTCGAAAGCGCGTCGCCAGCTCGCGGGGCCCGAACGCCCCCACCTGAAGATCGTAGATTGAGGCGTATCCGCAGTTGTTCCAGACCACCCAGATCGCAGGGATATCGTACTCGACGGCGGTGGCCACGCTGTGCGCGGCCATGAGGAAGCCTCCATCCCCGCACACGGCCACGGCGGGACGGTCCGGGGCCGCGAGCTTCGCCCCCAGGACGCCGCACACGGCGAAGCACATCGATCCAAACCCCCACGACTGCAGGAAGGAGCGGGGGCCCCGCACCCTGAGGCGCTGCACCAGCCAGTTGTGGTGGACGCCGACATCCGACAGCACGAGGGCGTTCTCGGGCAGGGCGCGCGACAGGGTCGCCACCACACGCTCGGGATGCAGCGGCAGCCCCTCTGTCTTCGTGAGGGGGGCGCGATCGTTCTCCCACACCTGCCGGGCGGCCTCCAGGCGCTTGACCCATTCGGCATGGCCGGCCCGCGGCTGCCGGCGCCGTTCGAGCTCCGCCGCGAGCTGGCGGACGACGGTGCGCGCGTCCCCGAGGACGCCGACCGCGACCGGGTAGTTGCGCCCGATCTCGGAGGGGTCGATATCCACCTGGATGAGCTTGGTCGGCGGGATCTCGAACGTGTATCCGGGAATCCAGCTGCTGCTCATCCGGTCATCGAACCGCACGCCCAGCGCCAGGATCACGTCGGCGTTCCGGGTCGCTTCGTTGGCCGCAAATGTCCCGTTCCGCCCCACGTTGCCGAAATACAAGGGGTGATCGGCCGGCAGCACGCCCGACGCCAGCGGCGTGCTCACCACCGGCACGCCGAGGCGCTCGGCCAGCGTTCGGACGTCCGCCTCCGCCTCGGACAGCACGGTCCCGCCCCCGGCCAGGATGACGGGGTGCGCGGCGCCGAGGAGCGTCTCCAGGGCGGCCTGCAGCTGGCCGGCCTCCGCGGCGCTCCGGATGCGCACGCTGTCCCCCACCGCCTGCGGGCGCTCGCCTCCGACGTCGACCGTCTCCGCAAAAAGATCGAGGGGGACGTCGACCTGCACCGGCCCGGGCCGGCCGCCCAGCATTTCCAGAAACGCCTGCCGCATCACCAGCGGCAGCTGGTCGGGACGGGTCGGCTGGAAGCTGCGCTTGACGTACGGCCGGAGCACGGACGGGAAGTCGGCCTGGTAATGCCGGTACGTCTCTTGGAACGCGCCGCGATTGAACTGCACGCTCGGGATGTTGGCCGTGATCGCGAGCAGCGCCGATGAGTCCATCATCGCCGACGCGACGGCGACGGGGATGTTCGTCGATCCGGGCCCGCAGGAGGTGAACGTCACGGCGGGACGATGCGCGACGCGCCAGTACGCGTCCGCCATATGGCCGGCCGCCTGTTCGTGGTGGACGGAGACCGTGTGGATCTGCCCCTGCACGTCGTACAGGGCGTTCAGGAGGCCGATGTTGCCGTGTCCGCACAAGCCGAAGGCGAAGGAGACCCCCTCGCAGAGGAGCCGGTCCACGATGACCTGCGCGCCTGTCTTGGAGAGCACCGTGACCATTCCCCCACCTCCCGGCGGCGGCCGCCGGCTGCCCCGCCCGATGCACGGGCGGGCGCCCAAATTTTCCTTCGACGGCGGCGCATGCCGCCTCCTCCGAGGGAGAGCCGGCGTCGAGACAAGGGGGGCATTTGGCGAGCGGCGAATCTGGCGGGAGGATGGGCTCAACGGTAATTCAACCGCATCAGGCCGGATCGGCGAAATCCGGCCCTGCGGCCGATACAGGCGGCGCAACCCCCCCGTTTATATCTTCGGTGAGAAGTCGGTGGCGGTCAGCAGCGCCGTGCTGATGTGCTCCACGATCCATCCGTGCTCGTGGCTCTTCGCTCGGACGCGGTTCCACTCGGGATCCGCCTGAAAGGCCCCCCACTTCTTCTCCCGCTCCTCCCAGGACTCATACCGGGTGATGTAGATCAGCTCGTCCACCTCGCCGACCGCCGTTTCCCAGAATCCGACCACGTGGATCCCGTGCTTTCGAAAGAACCCCATCGTGTGGTCCCGAAACCGTGCCAGCACATCGGCCTTGCGGCCCGGCATGCAGCGGTAAATGCGAAGCTCGTAGACCATTCGGTTCTTCCTCCCCCGTCCCGATCTCGAGATCCCGTCCGGCGCGAACCGTCCGGCGGGCGCGTCTGCATTGCGGATTGGCTCGCTCTTCTCGACGTTTCGGCCGCAACCCTTTAGGCTGAGGGCAGGAGCTGCCCATGACCGCGCGCGACACGATTGCCCTCCCCGCCGGCCGTTCGGCATCGCCCTCCTCCAGACGAAGGATGCGCTGATGCCGGGGTGGGGGCGCCCTCCTTCTAATGAAGGATGCACCGACCGT
>VBAN01000162.1 GCA_005882445.1 Candidatus Segetimicrobium genomatis
AGGTGCCGCGCGGCACACCAGTCCCTTGTGCTCATTCTACGGCCCTCGGTCGACGTGCGAAGCGGGAAGCAAACTGCACAGAACCGGGGAATATCCCTGAATGCCGGTCCCTTCCCCCTTCAGGACCCCACCATCAGCCCCCGGCGCCGGTGCGTACACCCTTCGTGAATCGACGCAACGTCAACGTTGCCGCGTCCTCTTCGGCAAGGTGTGTCAGCGTCTCCACCGTTTTATGATGATCGTCGTGCCCTTGCCGGGTTCAGAGGAGATCTCGAACTCGTCCATCAATCTCCGCACCCCCGACAGGCCCAGCCCCAGGCCGCCCGAGGTGGAATGTCCCCCGGCGATAGCCCGGGGCACATCCGCGATCCCGGGTCCCTCGTCGCGCGCCACGACGGTCACCCCCCGCCTCGCGCCGTCGGCGACGTTCGACAGCACGATTTCGCCCCGGTTGGCATAGAGCACGATGTTCCGCGCCAGCTCCGAGATGGCCATCGCGATCAGCGCGGCCTCCGTAGGCGAGCAGCCGCCCTGGAGTGCCAGCGTGCGCCCCCACTGGCGGGCGCTGACAATATCGAGGTTTGACGCAATCGGGACCGTGATCTCTTGATCCACCGGCCGCAGCGAGACTGCCGGCGCGTCTGCGGAGCGGGCCGTGATCATGAGCGATGTCCGGGGTTCGAGGTCGCGCCCTGGAACGCCGCATACCTGCCCTGGCGCTCCGGGTCGGTGCGGCCTCGCTCACCATCCGCGACCCCGACAGTGACGCCGTTCAGCGCGGAGTAGGATCGAATGATCTCCGCATCCTCGTGCGCTTCACGGTCTGCCGGGCTTGGGCTGCCGGCCAGCGCTTTGAGCCGCGCAATGAGGCGCTCGTGGACTCGGATCACAGCGGTCACGAATTCCTCGCTGCTCGGCGCCCCCTGCCCGCGTAGTGTTCTCTCGATGGAGATCACGCTGCCGGCCCCCCTAGTGTTCAAACGTTTGTTCGTGCTCTCCTGACACGGCCACACGTCCTGGAAGGGCATTGCGTTCGAGCCGACGCGCTCGCCGGGCCCGTGCGCTGTTGGCAGAGGGTTTCGGGTCTGCGGCAGCGGGCGCCGGGACCTCCTCCATCCTGACAATCGCGGAGGTGCCATCGAGCCGCGTGGATCGATGGAGATGATACGCAGAGGTGATCACACCTCCAAACTCCGGCTCCATTTCCACGCGTACACCGCAGGAGCACTGATATTTGGCCACCGCGGCCCCCCCATCTAGGATTTCGCCTTACACAATAAACCTCAGATGTGCTTCCTAGAATGGGGTGAAATGCTGATGTATACATCAGAAAATCACTTAAGGCTGGCCCCAATTTGACCTTAGGTCGACAGCAGGCTTCCGCCTAGCGTAGCCACCACTTTATGGTGACCGTCGTGCCCTTACCGAGTTCGGATGAGATCTCGAATTCGTCCACCAGCCTCCGC
>VBAN01000161.1 GCA_005882445.1 Candidatus Segetimicrobium genomatis
CCTTCATGATGGTGATCATCTCCGCCGTCATGGCCGGGATCCCGCAGGACGTGATCGACGCCGCCCGCAACCTGGGCGCGCCGCCCTGGGAGGTGTTCCGGCGGGTGACCGTCCCCCTCTCGATGTCGGGGATCTCGGCCGCCGCGCTCCTCGTGTTCATCCAGGTGTTTGGCGCGTTCGCCGTCCCGTCGCTCCTGGAGTCCGCGTATCCGCTGGCGCTGCCGGTAATCATGCAGACCGAGATGATGGACCACGCCAACTGGGCGCTCGCCTCGGCGCTCGGGTCGGTCCTGACGATCGCGGCGGCGATCGTCCTCTTCCTGTACTACCGGCTGGCGGCGGGGCGGGGCGCGGTGGTCCGGTGACCCGCACCTGGCTCTTCCCCACGCGCTCGTTCCTGTGGCTGCTCACCGCGCTGTTCTTCGGCCTCGCCCTGATCGGCCTGACCGTTCCCCTGGTCGTCGGCGTGCTGTGGTCGCTCGTGAACCCCCGCGCGGGCTGGTTCCCGCCGAGCCTCGTCCCGCCGAGCCTCTCGCTGGACAACTGGCGGGCGATGTTCTCGGTGCCCGAGATGGGGGACGCGGTGGTCGCCAGCTTGACGATCGCGCCGATCGTGACCGTCCTCTGCGGCGCCCTGGCGCTGCCGACCGGCTACGCGCTTGGACGGCGGGAGGTGCCGTTCCGGCGGGCGATCGAGTTCCTCGTGCTCGCGCCGATCATCATGCCGGGGATCGTGCTCGCCACCGGCCTCGGCTCGATGTTCATCCGGATCGGGCTGGAGCACACGCTGGCCGGCGTGATCCTGGTCCAGACCGTCGTCGTGCTGCCGTTCATGATCCGGATCATGACGGCGACCTTCGAAGCGGTCCCCCAGGATCTGATCGACGCCGCGCGCAACCTGGGGGCCGGGCCCCTGAGCCTGACCTGGCGCGTCCTCATCCCGCTGGTCTCCCCCGGCCTGTTTGCCGGCGGGGTCTTCACGTTCATCGGCAGCATGGAGGAGTTCGTCCTCACCTTCATCGTCGGGAGCCCGGACATCCGCACGCTGCCGGTGCTGCTCTTCGCCTACCTGGGCGGGCGGTCGCAGATCTTCACCTATGCCGCGGTGGTGACGATCGTGCTGCTGGCCCCAACGATCCTGCTGCTGTTCCTGGCCGAGCGCGCGCTCTAGCAAGAGTATCTCGCGGCCGGCCTCGGGAAGATGTGAGGGCGATCGATGCCGCCTGAACTCCTGCGCAGCCGCCGGGGCGCACCCCACGTGTCCGCCCACCGCGGGGCGTCGGCGGTGGCCCCGGAGAACACCCTCGCCGCGCTCGACGCGGCGTGGCGGGCCGGCGCGACCCTGGCCGAGATCGACGTCCAGCTCACGCGGGACGGCCACATCGTCTTGATGCACGACCGCACCGTCGACCGCACCACCACCGGCCGCGGCCACGTCAAGGATCTGACCCTCGAGGCGCTGCGGGCGCTCGACGCGGGCGGCTGGTTCGGCCCGCAGTTCCGCGGCGAGCGCGTCCCGACGCTGCGCGAGGTCCTGGCATGGGCCCGGGGCAAACTCGTGCTGCTCGTCGAGCTCAAGAACTTCCCCTTCCGGGAGATGCCGCTGGTCGACCGCACGATCGAGCTCGTCGACGAGCTGGGCGCGGAGGACGGCGTCGTGCTGGGCGGGTTCGACCACCCCGTGCTGCGGGACATCAAGCGGCGGCGTCCCCGCTGGCCGCTCGAGATGATGTACACCGCCCGCCTCGCCGACCCGGCCGGCGCCGCCCGGGCGGCGGGGGCGTCGCTCGTCTCCCTCGAGCCCGAGTTCGTCCTCCCGGAGGACATCCGGCTGCTGCACGAGGCGGGCGTCGCCGCGTTGACGACCCTCGAGCGCCCCGAGGAGGCGGCGCGGCTCCTTTCCTGGGGGATCGACGCGCTCGAGTCCGGCGACCCCGCGATGGTCGTCGCGGCGATCCGCGCGGCGAAGACCGATGCCTGAGAGGAGCCGGGGAGCGCCCGGCGTGCCTGACCTCTCCGACCTGCTCGCCCTCGCGGTGGAGGCGGCCCGCGCGGGCGGCGCGATCCTCCGGGCGCGCTACGGCCGGCCCGGGCGGATCACGATGAAGCCCAACGGGGCCGGTCCGGTGTCCGAGGCCGACCTGGCCAGCGAGGCGGCGATTCTGGCGCGGCTCCGCAAGACGCCGATCCCGGTGCTGTCCGAGGAGTCGGGGGGCGCCGGATCCGGCCGGCGCTGGATCGTGGATCCCCTCGACGGCACCGGGAACTTCATCCGCCACCTGCCGTGGTTTGGCGTGGGGGTGGCGCTCGCCACCGACGACGCCGTCGAGCTCGGCGTCGTG
>VBAN01000166.1 GCA_005882445.1 Candidatus Segetimicrobium genomatis
CAAGGACACCGCGGGGCCGGCCCTCAACCCGCTGATCAAGGTGATGAACCTCGTCAGCCTCCTCGTGGCGCCGGTGGCCATTGCCCCGCTGGGGTCGGGCGTGCGCGCCGCCATCGTGATCGTGGCGCTCCTGCTGATGGCCGGGGCGGTGGCGATGAACCGCCGGCCCTCGGTGGCCCGTCAGGACATCGAAGCGGCCTCCCGCATGCCGTCCCGAGCGGACGATCCAAAGGTGCCCACCGGGGGAAAGCGGTGACCACCGCGCCTCGCTCCCAGATCCCGCCGTCCTCGCCGGCCCGGGGGAGCGACGCGCGGGACCAGCTCGCCCGGAAGGCGGCGGAGATCTCGGCGCTGCGCGAGATCAGCCGGACGATCAGCGAAGCCACCGACCTCGACTCCACGCTCACCCTGATCACCCGCAAGACGGCCGAGGTCATGCGGGTGGACAGCTGCTCGATCTACCTCCTGGACACCCCCGGGGAGTATCTGGTGTTGAAGGCCACCACCGGCCTCGCCCAGGAGGCGGTGGGGCGCGCGCGCCTCCGGCAGGGCGAGGGACTGACCGGCTGGGCGGCGCAGTCGCGGCAGGCCGTGGCGTCGACCAACGCGGCGTCGGACCCGCGCTTCAAGTACCTGCCGGAGACCCAGGAGACGCTGTTCCAGTCCCTGCTCGCCGTCCCGCTCGCGACCGGGGGGAAGGTCCTCGGCGCGATCAACGTGCAGACCACCGGCACCCACGAGTACGCCGAGGACGAAGTGGAGCTGCTCAGCATCATCGCCGACCTGGCCAGCGGGGCGCTCGAGAAAGCCCGGCTCTACGACAACATGCGGCGTCAGATCATGGAGCTCAGCACCCTCGCCGAGGTCAGCGAGACCCTGACGTCCCCGCTCTACCTCGAGCAGATCCTCCGCCTGCTCGTGGAGATGGCGGCCCGGGTCTTCGATGCTCCCCTCTGCACGCTGATGCTGCTCGACGGAGGCGAGCTGGTCCCCGCGGCGTCGCACCCCGAAGGCCCCAAACCCCGAATCCGGCAGCCGCTGCGGGAGGGCCAGGGCATCCCGGGGCTCGCCGCGGCGTCGGGCCAGCCGGTGATGAGCCCCGACCTCGCGACCGACCCCCGGTTCCACGCGTACGAGCTGCCCGGAGGCGTGTACGCTCCCCACGTCCGGTCGGCGCTCGCCGTGCCCCTGCGGGTGCGCGAGCGCACGCTCGGGGTGGTGAGCTGCTACACCGTCCGCCCCCACGCGTTCACGCAGGCGGAGGTCAACCTGCTGCAGACCCTGGCCAACCAGACCGCCCTCGCGATCGAGAACGCGGGACTGGTCGTGAAATCGGCGATGGTGCGCGAGATGCACCACCGCGTCAAGAACAACCTCCAGATGATCGCGATGCTCCTGCGGCTGCAGATGCGCGACGGCCGCGAGGTGTCGGGCCGGGAGGTGCTCACGGAGACCATCAACCGGATCCTCAGCATCGCGACCGTGCACGAGATCCTGGCGGCGGAGGGCCTGCGCCAGGTCACGGTGCGCACGATGCTCGAGCGGGTGGTGCAGACCGTCACGCAGAGCATGGCGCCGCCGCACTTCGCCCTCGACGCGCGGGTGGAAGGGGACGACCTCAGCCTGCCGAGCCAGCAGGCCACGTCGCTGGCCCTGGTGGTCAACGAGCTGCTGCAGAACGCCCTGGAGCACGCCTTCCCCGGCCGGTCGGCCGGGCGGGTGGTGATCACGCTGACCCAGAGCCCGGACGCGATCCGGGTGGACGTGCGCGACGACGGCGTGGGGCTGCCGGAGGGCTTCTCCCCGAGCCGCTCCGCCGATCTCGGCCTGCAGATCGTCCAGAGCCTCGTCCGGGACGACCTCAAAGGCCAGTTCTCCCTGACCGCCGCCCGCGGGGTGCGCGCCGTGATCACGATGCCGCGGCCCGCCGGGAGCTGACCCATGGCCGACGCGATGCGCATCCTCATCGCGGACGACGAGACCGTGATCCGCATGGGCCTCCGGACGATGCTCGAGGAGCACGGGTACAAGGTCGTCGGCGAGGCCTCGGACGGCGAGCAGGCGGTGACGCTCTCGGGGAAGACCAACCCCGATCTCATCTTCATGGACATCAAGATGCCCGGGCTCGACGGCATCGCGGCGGCGTCCACGATCATGACCCGGGCGCCGCGGCCGATCATCCTGCTCACCGCCTGGAGCGAGCGCGATCTCGTGCAGCGGGCCCAGGAAGCCGGGGTGCTCGCCTACCTCGTCAAGCCCGTCCGGGAAGCCGAGCTCATCCCGGCGATCGAGATCGCGATGGCGCGGTTCCAGGAGCTGCGGACGCTGCAGCAGGAGGTCGGCACCCTCAAGGACACGCTGGAGACCCGCAAGCTCGTGGAACGGGCCAAGGGAATCTTGATGAAGCGCGAGGGGGTCGACGAGCAGGAAGCGTTCCTGCGCATCCAGCGGCAGAGCCGGGACACGCGGACGCCGATGCGCGAGATCGCCAGAGCGATCCTGGTCTCCGACGAACTCAAGCGGCACTCCGCGCCGCATGCCGCCGGGCGGCCGGAAGTCCGGACTCCGGCGGATTTCCTGCGGGTGCTGGCCGGCATCCGGATCCTTCCCGGCACCCCCGGGGGAAGCGACATTTCCGTGTCCGGAGCCGAGCCGCTCGCCTACCTGCCCCTGCAGCCCGGCGCCGAAGTCACCCTCGAGGGATACGTCACCCGGCACACCGCGGACGGAGAGTACGAGCTCGGGATCGCCTTCGGGATGGCGCCCACCCCGCAGGCCGACGAGGCCGAGGGGACGGTGATGTGCGTCGTCCAGAACGCGCTCCGGCCGGGGGCGCTGGCCGCCGGGGGGACGGCGCGGAGCGCCTACGCGCAGATCCTCGATGAGGTCATGGCCACTCAGCAGCGCGTGATGGTCACCGGCCTCCTGCGCGTGCTGCCCGACCACGCCTCCGCCGGCCATCCCGCGATCCCCCATCTGCTGGAGATCCACCCGGTGAGGGCCGCCAGCACCGAGCGCGGGCTCGCGTTTCCGGGCGTCCTCCTCGATGCGCCGGGCGGGTCGGAGTGGACCGACGTGGAGACCGTGCACCCGATGCCCTTCGAGGATTTCCAACCGCGCACGCGGATGGCGGTGACGGGGACGGTCCTGACGTTTCGGGACGTCCCCGCGACGGAAACGACCTACGTGTATATGACCGGGCGGTTCTTTGGCGGCCGGAGCCAGATCGTCGAGGGGCGCCCGTTCCTGTTTGCCTTCGGGGACGCCGCGGGACGGATCCGCATCACCGCGGTGACCATCCCCGGGACGCCCGCCTACGAGATCTCGCGGCGGTGGCTGTCCGCTCCTCCGACCGGCCCGATCACCATCGTCGGACTGCGCACGCTCAACCTCCCCGCGCTGTTTGCGCCGGGCGGCGGGCGGATCGAGGTCGTGTTGTGTCCGGTCTTCCGGATCATGCCGGGCATGGTCCGGGGATCGTCGACCCCGGCCCCCACGGCCCGCTTCGAACTGGTCCCCGTCGGCGGCGCCCCGCCGAGCGACGGGGATGGATCGCGGCCGCCCGAACGCAGGCCGGCGCGGCGCCGCACGCAGCGCACCCCGGCGCGGCGTTCCCTCAAGACGCGGACGCGGGCCGGCGCGGTCCCCAAGGCGCCCGCCGCCAAGCCGCGGGCCCGAGTCTGCGCGGGACGGTTGACTTCTCCATCACCCGCGTGGTACAAACTAACTGGAGATTGATAGCCTGTACCGGAGGCCGTGACGCCTCCCGGGCGCGAGGAGCGCCGGGGAGGCGTTTGTGTTTGCCCTCGAGCGCGGCAATCTGTTCCGGACGGGGATGCGGAGTTGGGGGAGAAATGGCGGGCAAGGAGATGACGGCGCGCGACGTGGTGGCCTACATCAAAGAACACGGCATCAAGATGGTCGATCTCAAGTTCGTGGACGTGCCCGGCACCTGGCAGCACACCACCATCCCGGCAGGCCAGCTCGAGGAAAAAACCTTTGTCCGCGGGATCGGGTTCGACGGCAGCAGCATCCGGGGCTTTCAGGCGATCGAGGAGAGCGACATGCTCCTGATGCCCGATCCGGCGACGGCGCGGCCGGACCCCTTGACCGAGATCCCCACCCTCTCCGTGATCTGCAATGTGAACGACCCGGTCACCGCCAAGCCCTACACACGAGATCCGCGGTACGTGGCCCAGAAGGCCGAGGAATATCTCAAGGCGTCGGGGATCGCCGACACGTGCTACCTTGGGCCGGAGGCCGAATTCTACATCTTCAGCAACGTGCAGTACGAGGTGCTGCCGCACCGGACGAGCTACAGCATCGACTCGCCGGAGGCGACGTGGAACACCGGCCAGCCCGGGCTGGGGCACCGGATTCGGGTGAAGGAAGGCTACTTCCCCGTCCCGCCGGCGGACACGCAGCTGGATGTGCGCAGCGAGATGACGCTCGAGATGGAGAAGTGGGGCATCGAGGTCGAGATGCAGCACCACGAGGTGGGGCACGCCGGGCAGGCGGAGATCGACATGAAGTACGCGCCCCTCACCCGCATGGCCGACAGCCTGCTCAGCTACAAGTACATCGCCAAGAACGTCGCCCGCCGGCACGGGCTGACCGTGACGTTCATGCCGAAGCCGCTCTTCGGCGACAACGGCACCGGGATGCACACGCACCTGAGCCTGTGGAAGGGCGGAGCGAACATCTTCTACAACGAGGGCGGATACGCGGAGCTCAGCCCGGAGGCGCTCTCCTTCATCGGCGGCCTGCTCAGTCATGTGGACGCGCTGCTGGCGCTCTGCGCGCCCACGACCAACTCATACCGGCGGCTGGTGCCGCACTACGAAGCGCCGGTCAACATCGCGTTCAGCAAGCGCAACCGGAGCGCCGCGGTGCGGATCCCGATGTACTTCTCCGGCCCGGCCGCGGCCGCCAGCAAGCGGATCGAATTCCGCTGCCCGGACGCCGCCTGCAACCCCTACCTGGCGTTCGCCGCGATCCTCATGGCCGGATTGGACGGCATCAAGCGAAAGCTCGATCCGGTCCGGGCCGGGTTCGGCCCCCTCGACAAGAACACCTACGAGCTGGAGCCGGAAGAGGCGGCGAGGATCAAGAGCGTTCCCGGGTCCCTGGGCGCGGCGTTGGACGCGCTCGAGGCGGACCACGAGTTTCTCCTGGAAGGCGACGTCTTTACCCGGGACCTGCTGGACACCTGGCTTTCCTATAAGCGCACGCGGGAACTCCAGGAAGTGAACATCCGGCCCGTTCCCTATGAGTTCTTCCTGTACTACGACGTCTAGCCTCCTCCGTCGGGCTTCACCGTGTGAGGGACCGGACGCCTAGGGGCTCGACCTGGGATTGCCGAGTACGCCGGGGGCTCCGCCGTGAGGCGGGGCCCCTCGACGCTCCGGGCCGGTGTGACGACCGGTGTTATAATATGGAGAGTAGCAGTCGCTGCGCGGCGCCGGGGGCCGCCGCATGAAGCCCCCCACCGCCAGGGGGCGCCAGATGACGTCGCGGTTCCGGGTCGCCATGGCCCAGATCAACACCACCGTCGGTGACTTCGAAGGGAACACCCGGAAGATCATCGAGCGGCTCGAAGAAGCCCAGGCGCTTGGGGCGGACGTCGTGACCTTCCCCGAACTGGCGATCACGGGCTATCCTCCCGAAGACCTGCTGATCAAGGTCGATTTCGTCCAGGAAAACCTGGCATGCCTGGACGAGATCGCCCGCCATGCCGCCCGCACGGCCGCCGTCGTCGGCTTCGTCGACTCGGGAGACCATCTCTACAACGCCGCCGCCGTGCTGCACGACGGGCGCGTCGCCGGCGTGTACCGCAAGATGCGGCTGCCGAACTACGGCGTCTTTGACGAGAAGCGGTACTTCCAGCCGGGATCGGAGAGCCCCGTCTTCGTGATCCACGGGGTGCCGGTCGCCGTAAACATCTGCGAGGACGTCTGGGCCCCGGGCGGGCCGCTACTCGCCCAATCGCTGGCCGGCGCGCTGATCAGCCTCACCCTCAACTCTTCCCCTTATTCGGCGCAGAAGTGGCGGATCCGGGAGGAGATGCTGAAAACCCGGGCGCGCGACTACGCGGTGGCGCTGGCCTACAACAACCTCGTCGGCGGCCAGGACGAGCTGGTCTTCGACGGGCTCGGCGTGATGATCGACGCCGCGGGACGGGTGGTGGCGCGCGGCCCCGCGTTCGAGGAAGCCCTCGTCACCGCCGATCTGGACATCGACGCGATCCGGGGCATCCGCCGGTACAATCCGATCCGGACATCCGATGCGCTGCAGAGCGAGGGGGTGTTGGCCCCGGTCTTCACGCTCTCCCGCGACGCTCCGGCCGGGACCTGGACGCCGCTCCCCGGCAGTGCGATCGCGGATCCCCCGGGCGAGGCGGAAGAGGTCTACCGGGCGCTGGTGACCGGGACGCGCGATTACGTGCGGAAAAACGGGATGCGCACGGTGGTCCTCGGGCTCAGCGGCGGGGTCGACTCCTCCCTCGTGGCGTGCATCGCGGTGGACGCGTTGGGCCCGGAGTCGGTCAAGGGGGTGACGATGCCGTCCCGGTTCACCTCAGAGGCCAGCCGGCGGTACGCCCGCGACCTCGCGCGGGTGCTCGGCATCGAGCTCCTCGACCTCCCGATCGATCCCGCGGCGGCCGCCTACGAACAGGTCCTTGCCGCGCCCTTCGCCGGGCGGGCCCGCGACGTCACCGAGGAAAACCTCCAGGCGCGCGTCCGCGGCAACGTGCTCATGGCGCTGTCCAACAAGATGGGCTGGCTGGTCCTCACGACGGGGAACAAGAGCGAGATGAGCGTGGGGTACGCCACGCTCTACGGGGACATGGCCGGGGGATTTGCCGTGATCAAGGACGTGCCCAAGACGCTGGTGTACAGCCTGGCCCGGTGGCGCAACGGCCGCGGTGTCCTGGCCCGCGCCGCAGGCACGGGGGGGCCGCCGATCCCCAAAGGCGTCCTCGAGCGCGCCCCGACGGCGGAGCTCCGGGAGAA
>VBAN01000163.1:0-2561 GCA_005882445.1 Candidatus Segetimicrobium genomatis
GAGGCCCGCCGCTACGGCATCCGGTCGGCGATGCCCTCGGGAGAGGCGTTCGCGCGGTGCCCTCAGGCGCTCTTTCTGCCGGTGGACATGCAGAAGTATCGGGCCGTCTCGTCTCAACTCTTCGACCTCCTGGACACATTCACGCCGCGGGTGGAACCGATCTCGATCGACGAGGCCTACCTGGATCTCACGGGGTGCCCCGCACCCTCGACCGCCGCGGCGTCTCCGGAGGCGCCCGCGGGGTCCCCCCTCGCGTTCGCGCGGGCGATCAAGGGACGAATCGGCGAGACGCTGCGCCTCCCCGTTTCGATCGGCGTGGCCCCAAACAAGTTCCTGGCAAAACTCGCGTCCGAACTGGCAAAGCCGGATGGGCTGCGGGAAATCGGGTTGAACGAGGCGGCGGCGCTGCTGGCCCCGCTGCCGGTCACGGTGCTGTGGGGCGTCGGCCCGCAAACCCGCCAGCGGCTGGGATCTCTCGGGATCGACACGGTGGGAGATCTCCAGCGGACCCCGACGTCGGTGCTGCGGGCGTCCCTCGGGTTCGCCGCCGAGGAACTGGCCCGCCTCAGCCGGGGCCTCGATGACCGCGCGGTCGAGGTGTCGCGGGAGACCAAGTCGATCGGCCGGGAAACCACTTTTGAAGAGGACACGGCGGACCGGGAGGCGTTGCTGCGCACGCTCGTGGCGCTCGCGGAAGACGTCGCCCGCTCCCTCCGGGCCGAAGGGCTGCATGGACGGACCGTCACGCTCAAGGTGCGCTACGAGAACTTCCACACGCTGACGCGGAACCTGACGCTGCCGTCCCCGACGCACTCGGGAGCGGTCATCTACCGGGCGGCCGTGGGTCTGCTGGACCGCCTCGCACCGCTCCCGCGGCCGGTGCGGCTGATCGGGGTGAGCGTCTCGGGGCTCGGCCGGGTGGGCCTGACGCAGGTGTCTCTCTTCGGTGAAGAAGAGCAGCACGCGCGCGTCGATCAGGTCGTGGACGCGATCAACGAGCGGTTCGGCGAAGGGACCGTGCGCCAGGCGCGCGCGGTGGAGGGGGACGATCCGGAAGACGGTTCTTAGCCGGCGGGTTGGGCGGTTGCCTGAAGCACCGATTCCTTCAACACGCCGATGAACGGAAGGTTCCGGTACTGTTCCCGGTAGTCCAATCCGTACCCCACCAGGAACCGGTCCGGCACCTCGAAGCCCCGGTAGGCGATGGGCAGGCTCTCGAGGATGCGCCGGCGCGGCCGATCCAGCAAGGTGCAGATCTGAAGGCTCGCCGGGGACCGGGCCTGCAGGAGCCGCAGGAGATACCCGGCGGTCAGGCCCGTATCGATGATGTCCTCAACCAGCAGGACGTGGAGGCCGGTGATCTCGTGATCGAGGTCCTTGATCAGCCGCACGGCCCCGCTCTGGGCGGGGGCGCTGCCGTAGCTCGTGATGGCCATGAAGTCCAGGGCGATCGGGATCGTGATCGCGCGGCTGAGGTCGGTGACGAAGTAGACGGCCCCCTTCAGCACCGAGATCAGCAGGGGAGCACGGCCGGCGTAGTCCCTGGAGATGTCTCGCGCGAGCTCGGCGACCCGGGCGGCGATCTGTTCTTGAGTGAGGAGGATCTCCTCGATGTCCGCCGGGCCCGTCACCGGGCCGCGGCCGCCGGATGCAGTCCGTACTTGAGCAGTAATTGCCGGAAGTCCCGGCCGTAGAAGATCTTGATGTGGACGTCGGGATACAATTCGCGCAGGCGCCGGAGCTTGCGGTTCTTCTCCGTCACGAGGCTCTGCTTGAGCGTGGTCAGTTCGATGTAGAGGTTGTACTCGGGAAGGTAGAAGTCCGGGTTGAAGCTCTCGATCACGCGACCGCGCTCGTCCCACTCCAGGGGGAAACTTTGGGGCTCGTATTCCCAATCGATCCCATAAAAATCGAGGATCTTGGCGAACTCAGCTTCGCTGCTGTGGGCGAACCGAACAGCGTTTGTCGCGCTGCCCTTGGCGGCCCTCACCGGACCTGGGGTACCTCTCGCCCTGGCGTGTGGTGCGCATCCTGTCTGTTAGTATAGCGGCCGATGTAGAAATAATCAAGAACACCCGTCCGCCATTACCGGCGGGGGGCCCGTTTCAAGGAAAAGTCGCCAGCGCGCCGAACGAGTGCTACTATATAGGGAAGGAGCTCGCACGATGAACACAACGCCGAACGCGGGGTCTCAAACCGACCCCCAGGCCCCAGAACACGAACTTGAGCGGCTCCTTCAACAGCTGCGGAGCGCAGATGTCACGCTGCGCAGCGACGCGGCCCACGCGCTTGGGAAGCTGGCGGACGAGCGCGCCGTTGCCGCGCTGGCGGAGGCGCTGTGCGATTCCGACGAGTATGTCCGGAAGAGCGCCGTCATGGCGTTGCGCCGCATCGGCGGCGTCAATGCCATGGAGGCCATGCGTGCGGCGCTGGCCGATCGATCCGAGCAGGTCTGCCTTCAGGCAGTCAAGGGGCTGGGGGAACTCCGGGATGCCGGGGCGGTCGAAGCCCTGATCAAGGTGCTGGCCCGGCGCGAGCGGTCCCTGGTGGCCGCGGCGACC
>VBAN01000163.1:2598-7040 GCA_005882445.1 Candidatus Segetimicrobium genomatis
CGGCCCCGAGGCCGTCCCCCATCTGATGGAAGCCTTCAAGGATCGCTACCTTCGCCGGCGGATCGGCCCGCAGATCTGGCGGATCCTCACCGAGATGGGCCCGCGCGTGATCGACCCGCTGATCAGCGCGCTGGCCGACGACAACTACTACATCCGGCTGACGGCGCTGACCATTCTCGGACGGATCGGCGACAAGCGTGTGGTCGAGCCGATCCTGCGCATCTTTCTCAGCGATCCCCGGCTGCAGGAGACCGTCGTTGGAACGATCTCCAAGCTCGAGGAGCGCGGGGTCCTGACGCTGCCCAGCGGCGACCGCGAGGTCGTGCTGCCGGCCGAGGTGGTCCAGGCGTTTGCGCACGACCGGGAGGCCGTCATCGCTGCGCTCAACCAGGCGATGGAGAACCCGAACGTGAAGGTCCGGCGGTTCTCGCTGCGGGTGCTCTACACCCTGCTGGGGGACGCGACGTTCGAGCATCTCCTCCGGTACCTGGCGGACGACGACGCCGACGTCAAGCGGCTGGTGATCCGCCTGCTCAGCAAACTGCGGGACAAGCGGGTCATCGATCCGCTGGTCAGCCTCCTCCTGAAAGACGGCGGGCAGGTCGAGGAAGCCATCTGGGACGCGCTCAAGGTGCTGACCAACCTGCACGAGTATGAAGAGCTGCGCAAGCGTGTGGCCCACGAAAAGGCCGGCACGCGCCCGGTGGTCAAGACATATAAGAAGAAGGACGTCTCGCCGGACTGGTGGCGCGATCAAGACTGATCGGCATCTCTTGGGACGGGCGGCGATGCCGCCGCCCGCCCCGGCCTACGGCGTGAGCCAGGACGACGAGCTCCCCACGATCCCATGACCTCCGAGATGCCGTCGTGTGACCACCACGTCGGCGGCGCCCGCGTCCGCGTCGTCAAGGGAGATATCACCGCGCTGTCCTGCGAGGCGATCGTGAATGCCGCCAACAACCACCTCTGGATGGGCGGGGGTGTGGCCGGCGCGATCAAGCAGCGCGGCGGACCGGAGATCGAACAGGAGGCGATGCGCCGGGGTCCGGTGCCCGTCGGCGAGGCCGTCGCCACCGGCGCCGGCCGGCTGCCGGCCCGCTACGTGATCCACGCGGTGACGATGGGACAGGACCTCGCCACCAGCGAGCCGAGCATCCGCGCCGCCACGCGCAGCGCCCTCCGGCTGGCCGACCGTCTGGGGCTCCGCTCGATCGCGCTTCCCGCGCTGGGGACGGGCGTGGGAGGGTTTCCCGTCGATCGCGCGGCGGCGGCGATGGTCGACGAGGTCGCCGCGCACCTCTCGCACGGCAGCGGATTGAGCGAGGTCGTCCTCGCCCTGTACGACGCCCCCGCCCACGCCGCCTTCGTGCAGGCCCTTCGCCGCCTCGCGCGCTGATGCGCGTCCTGCTCACGAACGACGACGGGCTGGGCTCGCCTGGGCTGCTCGCCCTCGCCCGCGCGCTGCGGCCGGTGGCCGACGTCCTGGTCGTCGCCCCCGAACACGAGCGCAGCGCGGCGAGCCATGCCATCACACTCCACAAGCCCCTGCGCGCCGTGCCGGCCGCGCTGGGGGACACCGGGCTCCCCGCCTGGGCGACGAACGGCACGCCGGCGGACTGTGTGCTGCTGGCGGTGCTCGACCTGCTGGGCCGTCCGCCCGACGTCGTCGTGTCCGGGATCAACGTCGGCGCCAACCTCGGCATGGACCTGATCTACTCCGGGACCGTGTCCGGGGCCGTGGAAGCGACGCTGTTCGGCATCGCGGCCATCGCCGTCTCCGTCGCGTCGTTCACCGACATCCACTGGGGGCCGGCGGCGGCGTTCTCCGCGCACCTGGCCCAGGAAGTCCACCGGCACGGTCTTCCCAAAGACACCTTTCTCAACGTCAACGTTCCCAACCTGTCCGCGGAGAAGATCCGGGGCGTGGAGACCACCCGGCAGAGTTCCCGGCGCTACGTCAACCGGTTGGAGAAACGGGCGGATCCCCGGGGCCGCGACTACTACTGGCTGACGGGGTCGGCCGAGGCCGGCAGCGCCGATCCCGGAACCGATGCGGAGGCGGTGGCTGAAGGCCGGATCTCGGTCACCCCGCTGAGGCTGGACATGACCTACGAGGAGCTGCGGGCGAGCATCCGGTCATGGGATCTGCGGTGGCCGCTGCGGTGATCCCCGGCGCGGGGCGGGATGGGCAGGATCCCGCGATGGTGGAGTTCTGCCAGGTGAGCAAGCGCTATCCGGCCGGTGTGACCGTGTTCTCCGACGTCACGCTGCGCATCGACCCCGAAGAATTTGTCTTCATCGTCGGCCCAACCGGGACCGGAAAATCCACGCTGATGAAAATGATCTATCGAGAAGAGCGGCCGTCGAGCGGGACCGTGCTCGTCGGGGGGCGCGATGTGACCCGTCTGCCGGCGAGAGATGTGCCGTTCCTTCGCCGGAAGGTCGGGATCGTGTTTCAGGACTTCAAGCTCCTGCCGCGCAAGACCGCCTGGGAGAATGTCGCGTTCGCGCTCGAGGTCACCGGAGCCCCGTCCGCCGGGGTGGCCCCCCGGGTGGCCGAGGTCCTGGACGTCGTGGGCCTCGCGGCCCGGGCGGACGCCGTGCCGGCAGAGTTGTCGGCGGGGGAGCAGCAGCGCGTGAGCATCGCGCGGGCGCTGGTGCATCGGCCCCCGCTGCTGCTCGCCGACGAGCCGACCGGCAACCTCGACCCGGACACGTCCTGGGAGATCGTGCAGCTCCTGTCCCAGATCCATCTGCAGGGGACGACCGTGATCGTCACCACGCACGACAAGACGATCGTCGATATCTTGAGAAAGCGCGTGATCGCTCTGGAGCGGGGCGCGGTGGTCAGGGACGAGGTCCGGGGCCGGTATGCGGGCGGCGGCTGAGCCCGGCCCACCGGCGCAGGCCGCGGCCGGCTCCCCGGTCCGGCGCCGCGCCGCCCGGCGGCGGGGTCCTTCCTATTTCGTGCGGGAAGGGGTGGCGGGGTTCTGGCGCAGCGGGTTGATGAGCGTGGCGGCGGTGACGATCACGATGGTCACGCTGGTGGCTCTGGGCGTGGCGCTCGTCGTCGCCGGCGTCCTCGATCAGCTGACCCGCAGCGTGGAGCGCAGGGCCGAGGTCGCGGTCTATCTGAGCGACAGTGTCCGCGCAGGCGATCTGGCGGTGCTGCGCGCGCGGCTCCTCCGGCTCCCCGGGGTGACGGGGCTGACCTACGTGTCCAAAGACGAGGCGCTCAGCGATTTTCAGCAGACCCTCGGGGGGAAGGTGGATCTCGGGGAACTCCTCTCCCGCAACCCGCTCCCCGCATCCTTCAGGGTCGCCGTGGACGGGCCGGACCGCCTGCGGGATGTCGCCGGCGCCGCCTCGACCTTGCCCCATGTCGAGCACGCCAGCTACGGGGCCGAGACGGCGGACCGCATGCTGAGGCTCACCAGGGCCGTCCGGCTCGGCGGGGCGGCCGCGGGCGGGCTGCTGGCCCTCGCCGCGGTGATCATCGTGCTGAACACGATCCGGCTGACGGTGTTCGCGCGCCGCGCGGAAATCGAGGTGATGCGGCTCGTCGGGGCGACGGCCTGGTTCATCCGGTGGCCGTTTGTCGTCGAGGGCGCGCTGACCGGGGCCGCCGGGGCGCTCGCGGCGCTGGTCCTCGTGGCCGGCGCCTACACGTGGCTGGCCTGGGGCGCCCGCCTCTCGCTCCCATTTCTCCCGCTCCCTTCCCCCCAGCAGGTTGCCCTCATGCTCGCCTGGAAACTGATGCTCTGGGGCGTGCTCATCGGGATCGGCGGCAGCCTGCTGGCGGTCCGGCGATATCTCTCCTTGTAGGCCCCTCGGGAACGCCCACGATCTCAAGGCCGATCGAAGCGTGGAGTAGAACAAAGGTAATCGTCACGGAGGCGAGCGTATGCCGAAGGATACGGCAGTCACACCCGTTCAAAGCGATCCGTGGAAGGTCGCGCTCCAGCAGTTTGCCACCGCCGCCGATCTCCTGTCGTTGAAGCGCGGGGTCCGGGACTTCCTCAGCCATCCGAAGCGGGAACTGACGGTGAACTTTCCGGTGCAGCTCGAGGACGGATCGGTCCGGGTCTTCACCGGCTACCGCGTGCATCACAGCACCGTCCTGGGGCCGACGAAGGGAGGGATCCGCTATCACCCGGACGTCACCCTCAACGAGATCCGCGCGCTCGCAATGCTGATGACGTGGAAGTGCGCGGTCGTGGGGCTCCCCTATGGGGGGGCGAAGGGCGGGGTGGTGGTGAACCCCAAGGAACTGTCGCAGGAGGAGCTGGAGCACCTCACCCGCCGGTACGCCACCGAGATCACGATGCTGATCAGCCCGGAGAGCGACATCCCGGCGCCCGACGTCGGGACGAATCCCCAGGTGATGGCCTGGATCATGGATACCTACAGCATGCACCGGGGCTACTCGGTCCCGGCGGTGG
>VBAN01000025.1 GCA_005882445.1 Candidatus Segetimicrobium genomatis
AACCTCCCAGGGGTTCAACATGGTCCCCCCCTTGATCACGGTCCGGGACCTCCACCACGCCTACCGCTCGGGCACAGGCACCGACACCCCAGCGCTCCAGGGCCTCGATCTCGACATCTACCCGGGGGAGTGCCTCGCCATCATCGGCGGCAACGGCTCCGGGAAGAGCACGCTCGCCAAGCACCTCAACGGTCTCCTGGTCCCGACCTCGGGCGAAGTGCGCGTGGACGGGATCGACACGCGCGATCCGGAGGCGGTCTGGCTGGTGCGGCAGCGCGTCGGGATGGTGTTCGAGAACCCGGACAATCAGATCGTCGCGGCGGTGGTCGAGGAAGACGTCGCCTTCGGGTGCGAAAATCTCGGGCTTCCCCCGGCCGAGATCCGCGACCGCGTCGACCGCTCGCTGCGGGCGGTCCCAGAAGCAGCGCGTCGCGATCGCCGGGGTGCTGGCCATGCGGCCGCGGTGCCTGGTGCTCGACGAGGCCACGTCCATGCTCGACCCCGAGGGGCAGCGGGAGGTCCTGGGGACGGCGCTCAGGCTGAGCCGCCAGGAGGGGCTGGCGCTCGTCCTCATCACCCACTGGATGGAGGAGGCCGCCCAGGCCGACCGGGTCCTGGTGCTTGCCGAGGGGCGGATCGTCCTGCAGGGGTCTCCGGCGGAGATCTTCAGCCGCGGGAGTACGTTGGCCCGCCTCCACCTCGAGCCGCCGGAGGCGGCGACCCTTGCCCTCGAGCTGGCCGCCGCGGGGCTGGCCGTTCCCCCCGGGGTGATCACCATCGACCAGTTGGTCGAGATCCTGGCGCCGCCTCCGTGATCCGCTGCGAGCACCTCACCCACATCTACGGCCGCGGGACGCCGCTCGAGACCCAGGCGCTCACCGACGTCTGCCACCGGTTCGGGCAAGCCGACGCTGGTCCAGCACTTCCACGGGCTGCTCCGCCCTCCGGCAGGTCACGTCTTCCTCGATGGAAGCGACATCCACGCCCGCGGGGCGGACCGCCGGCGCCTCCGCCAGCAGGTCGGCCTGCTGTTCCAGTATCCCGAACAGCAGCTCTTCGAAGAGACGGTCTCCGCGGACGTGGCGTTTGGCCCGCGGAACCTGGGGCTGGATGACGACGAGGTCCGCGTACGGGTGCGCCGCGCCCTGACGCTGGTGGGGCTGGACCCGGATCGGTTTGGTCCCCGCTCGCCGTTCGAGCTCAGCGGAGGCGAGATGCGGCGGGCGGCGCTGGCCGGGGTCTTGTCGATGGAACCCCGCATGCTGATCCTCGACGAGCCGACAGCGGGCCTCGACCCCACGGGCCGCCGCGAGATCCTGGGGCACGTCAGCCGGCTCCACCGCGAACGGGGGCTGGCCATCGTGCTGATCACCCACAGCATGGACGTCGTGGCGCGGCTCGCCAGCCGCGTGCTCGTGCTGGACCGGGGGCGGCTCGTGGCCGAGGGCGGTCCTCGGGAGATCTTCGCCGACCCGGCTCGGCTCCAGGCCCTCGGGCTTGGGGTGCCGCAGATGACGCTGCTGGCCCAGCGGCTGCGGGAGCGCGGGCTGTCGATCCGGCCCGATCTCCTGACGGTGGGCGAGGCGCGGATCGCCGTCCTCGAGGCGCTGCGGGTGCGCGGCCGGAGCCATGGAGCTCTTTAAGGGGCTCGTCCTCGGCCAGTACGTCCCGGTGGACTCCGCCGTCCACCGGCTCGATCCGCGGACCAAGATCCTGGCGGCGCTGGGACTGCTCAGCGTGATCTTTGCCATTCGGGGATTCGCCGGCCTGGCCGTGTTGACCGCCGCCCTCGCCGCGGCGACCCTGGCCGCCCGCATTCGGCCGGGGTACGTCATCCGGGGCGTGCGCCCCCTGTTCTGGCTGCTGGTGTTCGCATTCGCCCTGCAGGTGTTCTTTGGGGAGGAGGGGGGGCATCCGGTCGTTCGCTGGGGGCCGCTGGTGGTGACCCAGGAGAACCTCTCCCAGGCGGCGTTCTATGGGTGGCGGCTCTTGCTCCTGGTCTTCTCGACGACGCTGATGACGCTGACGACCTCTCCGGTCGAGTTCACGGACGGCCTGGAGCGCCTCCTGCGCCCCTTCCAACGCGTCGGGGTTCCCGCGCACGATTTGGCGATGATGATGACGATCGCGCTCCGGTTCATCCCGACGCTGCTGGAGGAGGCTGAGAAGATCATGAAAGCGCAGATGGCGCGCGGAGCGGAATTCGCGCGCGGCAGCCTCCCCCGCCGGGTCCGCGCCCTGCTTCCCCTGCTCGTGCCGCTTTTCGTCAGCGCCTTCCGCCGCGCGGACGCGCTCGCCGTGGCGATGGAAGCCCGATGCTACCGCGGAGGCGAGCGCCGGACACGGATGCGCGAACTGCACCTGCGCCCGCGGGATTATACCGCCCTGTTCCTGGTCGCCGCCGCGGCCGCGCTCGCCCTCGTCTCCCCCGCCGCCTGGCGGGGGCGGTGAGGCGGGGTGCTGGGGCGGGCGCCACGGCCAAGGCCCCGGGAGGACCGCGGCGCCGTGCGGACCCTCAGGCTGGTGCTCGAATACGATGGGACGGGGTACTGCGGGTGGCAGCGGCAGCGTGGGTCCGCGGCGGCCGGCGCGCCCTCCGTGCAGGCCACCGTCGAGGCGGCGGTCCGCGCGGTCACGGGCGAGGAGGTGGCGGTGGTGGGCGCCGGCCGGACCGACGCGGGCGTGCACGCACTCGGACAGGTCGCGCACCTTGTGACCGGCAGCCGGATTGCGGCCGGCCGGTTTCCCGGAGCCCTGAACGCGCATCTTCCCGCGGATATCCGGGTCCTCGAAGCCCATGAGGCGCCTGCCGGGTTTCACGCCAGATTCGACGCCATCTCACGGACCTACCGCTACCAGATCCTGAATCGCTCCGCTCCGTCCGCGCTGCTCCGCTTCCGGGCATACCACGTTCCGGACCCCATCGACGTGGAGGCGATGCAGCGGTCGCTCACCCCGCTCCTCGGCCGGCACGACTTTGCGGCCTACCGAGGCGCCGGCACACCGACCCGGACGACCCTCTGCACCATCACCCGCGCCGAGTGCCGCCGGACCGGCGCGCGCGTCCGTGTGACGGTCACCGCGGACTGGTTCCTCCGGCACATGGTGCGCATCTTGGTGGGCACGCTGGTGCGGGTGGGAACGGGCCGTCTGCCCGCAGACGCCCCCGCCGACTTCCTGAACGACCCCGATAATCGCCGGACCGGTCCCAACCTCCCCGCGCACGGGCTGTACCTGGTGCGCGTCGACTATGCGCCCTGAGTCCGCGAACGCGTTGAGACGTTGCCGCTGTCTATTCCGAAGCCGGAACGACGCAAGC
>VBAN01000164.1 GCA_005882445.1 Candidatus Segetimicrobium genomatis
ACGTCTTTCGCCGCGACGACCCCCGGTTCGCCCGCGCCCTCGAGCCCATCAAGCTTTGAGCGTGGATCGCCGGTAACATGGAGCGGCGGCGGTATGCCACCGGCACACCGTGGGAGCCCATCGTCGGGTACTCGCGGGCCGTTCGGGTCGGACCCTTTGTGCACGTCTCGGGCACCACGGCCACCGATGCCTCCGGCAAGATCGTGGGCGCCGGGGACCCGCACGCCCAGACCGTGCAAATCCTCCGGAACATCGATGCGGCGCTCCCGGATCTACGTCACCGACATCGGCAGCTGGGAGCAAGTCGGCCGCGCGCACGGTGAAGTGTTCCGGGACGTCCGGCCGGCGACCAGCATGGTGGAAGTGAGCCGGCTGATCGCTCCGGAGATCCTCGTGGAGATCGAGGCCGACGCCATGCTCGCTGAGGAGTAGGCTCGCGCTCAGGCCTCTGCCGAGAACACACGTCCCCTGGGCTCCGGTCCCGCGGCGACCACGATGGCGAGCGCGACCAGCGCCATCGCGATGGTGATCCCGATCGACTGCCCGAGGGACATGCCGCCCCGGTGGAACAGCGCCTGGAGTGTCGGCGTGAACGACCCGATCGCCGCGCCGACGTGGTAGGCGGCGCCCGGGCCGGCGCCGCGCGCCGCCGTGGGGAAGCGTTCGGCGAGGTAGGCCGGAGCCACCCCCCACAGGCCCACCCCGATGGCGCCTTCGAGAATGCCGCCGATCAACACCTGCGTGTGATTGAGGGTCAGCGCGTACCATGGGATGAACGCGAGGCCCACGATGGCGAAGAGGACGAGGGTGGTTCTGCGCCCGAGACGCTCCGAGATCGGTCCGGCGGTCCAGTACCCGGCGAGGCTGCCCAGGTTCAGCAAGACCAGGAACAGGGTCTTCTGTCCCACGGTGAGATGCAGTTCGGTGCTCAGAAAGGTCGGCCAGAATGAGGCGATCGCATAGTACGAGAACATCATGGCGCCCATGACGAGAAAGGCGTGGAGAGTCGTGCCGATCAGGTCCGGACGAAACAGGCGCAGCAGCGATACTTGATCCGAGCGGCCCTCCCGGCGCAGCTTCTCGCGCCGCGCGAGCCACACCGGTGACTCCGGCACGCGGCGGCGGATATAGAGGACCAGCAGCGCCGGCAGCGCGCCGACCCAGAAGAGCGCCCGCCAGCCCCACATCGGGAACACCACAAAGTACACGATCGTGGCCAGCAGGTAGCCGACCGGCCAGCCCCCCTGAAGGAATCCCGAGGCGATCCCGCGGGATCGCTGGGGCCAGCTCTCCATCGCGAGCGGGGTCCCGGCCGCCCACTCGCCGCCCATGCCCACCCCAAACAGCAGCCGGAGGATCAGGAACGTCGAGTAGTTCGGCGCGAACCCGGAGAGGAGCTCGAAGAACGAGAACGCGATAATGGACACCATCAGGGGGAGCCGGCGCCCGACTCGATCGGCCCACGTCCCCACCAGCACCCCGCCGATCAGGCGGCAGAAGAGCGTGCCGGTGATCACCGCCCCCATCGCGACGAGGCTGACGCCAAATGTCCCGGCAATGTTGCCGAGCACCAACAGGAGAATGGTGAAGTCGAACGCGTCGAGCACCCAGCCCGCCCAGGCGGCGAGCAGCGTCCGCCGCTGCTCAGGTGTGACTTCGGCCCACCATGAGGCCTGCGCGCGGGTCCCCATGGCCATGGTCAGGTCCATACCGGTTCCCCCCTTCGCACCGAAGAGCTACAGGCAGCGCTACTTCATGCCGATCCTCTTGGCGATGTCGGGATTGAGCGCGTAGAGGCCGACCGCCTCGCCCACGGCCAGGATGTGATTCTCCATCGCCCTGAGCGCTTCGGTTCCGTTGACTTTCCCGTGCACGGCGAGCATCGAGACGTTGAGCGCGTACACCATGAAGTGGTAGTGGTGCGGGATCTCATCGTTCCAGGGCGGGCAGGGCCCATCGTACCCGCCGTAGTCGCCCTTCATCGCCGGGTTGCTGGCGAAGAAGAAGCCGTAATCGTTGACCCCGCGGTTGCCGTACTTGGTCATGCCCGGCTTCTTTCCATGGGGGGTGACGCCGCTCGAGTCCGCGCCGGCGGGGATGCTGGTGGTCGCCGCCGGGATATCGACCAGGATCCAGTGGTAGAAGTTGATGCGCCGCAGGCTGGCGGGGATGGCCTGGCCTTCCTTGTTGACCGCGTCAAAGGCCGACGGCACATCGGGGTCGACCACGATGATGGCGTAGGACTCCGTGCCCGCGGGCCCCTTGGACCAGGAGATCTCCGGGTTCTTGTTGGGGCCCAGGGTCACGTGGCCCTGCGCGGCCGGGACGCAGAAGGCGAACTGGCCGGGAATGGGCCCATTCGGCTTGACGCCGGAGACGGTGACGTCGATCGCGGGAGCCCCCGCCGCCCGACCGACGAGGTCGCCTCCCGCCGGCCCGGCCGGGCCGCCGAACGCCAGGAGCCCGCCGCACACCAGAAGGATCGTCGTTCCCCACATGGTCTTCCGGTCTCGAGCCATCTTCCTTCCTCCTTCTCTTCTCGATTACGACGACGCGGTCCGGCCGGTCGCCGCCGCGATGCGCCGGCTCAGCGGAACACCCCTCGGGCCGCGCCCCAGAGGAGCACGATTCCCAGCACGATCCGGTACCAGACGAAGACCCAACTCGTGTGCTCCTTCAGGTAGCGCACCAATCCCCACAGCGCGAGATAGGACGCCGCGCTGCCCGAGGCCAATCCCAGCGCCAGCAGCGCCCAGCCGTGGGCGTGCAGCCCGGCCTTGCGGAGGCTCAAGAGCTCCACGAGTCCCGCCAGCGCGATCGCCGGCAGGCCGAGGAGGAACGAGAACCAGGCCGCGGTGGCGCGCTCCATCCCCAGGGCCAGCGCGGCCGTCAGCGTGGAGCCGGACCGGGATACCCCCGGCACCAGGGCGAACGCCTGGGCGATCCCGACGGCGATGCCGTCCCCGAAGGTCAGATCGGCCTCGCGGCGCCTGGTCCGGCCCGAGTGGCTCTGCCCGTAGCGTTCGGCGAGCGCCAGCAGGGCGCCCATGACGACGCACGCCCACCCGATCACCGCGATGTTCCGGAGGGGCGACCCGCACCCCTCCAGCGTCCTCTTCAGCGCGAGCCCGGCAATCGCGATCGGCAGCGTGCCGAGCACGATCCCGGCCGTGACCCGGAACGAATGATCCTGCCAGTCTCCCCGCCGGGCCGCGTCCGCCGCGCGCCCGGCGATGCGGAGGGCATCCCCGCCCAGGAAGCTGATGACGGCGAGGAGGCTCGCCAGCTGCATGGCGGCGGAGAAGGCCGACCCTGGATCGGGCCAGCCCAAGAGGCTCGGGATGACGCGGAGGTGCGCCGAATTACCATGCGCCATGGTCCGAGCTGCGTGAAACCGATGTCGACCTGACCGACTTCCGCGCAGGGGGCGGGCGTCATCGCGTCCCTCCGCGCAGCGCCTGCCATATCCGGTCGGGCAAGAGCGGAAGGTCGAGCCTGCCGGCCAGCCGCGGCCGCAGGGCATCCTCCACCGCATTGACGAGGGCCGGTGGGGCGCCGATCGTTCCGGACTCGCCGATCCCTTTGGCGCCCAGGGGATTGAGCGGCGACGGCGACACCAGGGAATCCCTGGAGAACTCAGGGAAGTCGGCCGCCGTCGGCACGGCGTAGTCGAGCAGCGATCCGGTGAGGAGTTGGCCGTCTTTGGCGTAGACCACGCGCTCGAAGAGCGCCTGCGCCAGCCCCTGCGCCAGGCTGCCGTGGATCTGTCCCTCGACGAGCATGGGATTGACCACGCGCCCGCAGTCGTCTACCGCGGCGTAGCGCAGCACGTCCACCTCCCCGGTTTCCTCATCGACCTCGACCACGGCGACATGCGCGCCGGACGGGACCATCATGCGTTCCATGGTGAAGTCAAGCGCGGCGTCCATTCCGGCCGGCGCCGCGTTGGCCACCTCCGCGAGCGACACCGCGCGCGCGGCCTCGAGGAGCCGCGCGGCGACGCCAATGATCCCGGTCCGCAGCTGCGCGGCCGCGAGGTGCACCGCGGAGCCGCCGATGGAGAGCGAGCGGCTGCCGTAGGTGCCCAGCCCGGTCGGCACCGCGTCCGTGTCCCCGTGCACGACCGCGACGTCTTCGGGCGCGACCCCGAGGGCGTCGGCGGCGATCTGGCTGAACGCCGTGGCGAGTCCCTGTCCGTGAGGCGACGAGCCCGTCAGCACGGTAATCTGTCCCGAGGGTTCCAGGCGCACCGCGCCGCTCTCCCACAACTCGCCGCCGCCCGCGATCTCGACCCACGTGCTGATCCGGATCCCGACGGGATGCCCGCCCTGGCGGCGCCGCCGCGCCTGTTCCTCGCGCCAGTGCCGGTAATCGGCCAGCGCCAGCGCGCGGTCGAGCAGGGCCGGATAGTTCCCGGAGTCATAGGTCAGTCCGGTCGGGCTCGCGTAGGGAAACGCGACGATGAAATTTCGGCGCCGCACCTCCACGGGGTCGAGTCCCAGCCGCGCGGCCACGAGATCCACGATCCGCTCGATGTAGTAGGCGGCCTCGGGCCGCCCCGCCCCCCGGTACGGCCCCGTCGGGGCCGTGGTCGTCGCCACCCCGCGCACCCGATAGCGAACGTGCTCGATCCGGTAGGCGCCGAGCCCGACGATCGGCGTGAGGGTCGGAACCCCCGCGGTGAAGGACAGGCAGTAGGCGCCCAGGTCGGCGAGGACGTCGGTCTCCACGGCGAGGATCCTTCCGTTCTGCGCCGCCGCGGCGCGGACGCGCGCCCGCTGGCCGCGGCCGTGCGTCATGACGCGGAGGTTCTCGATCCGGTCCTCCACCCACTTGATGGGCCGGCGGAGGCGAAGGACCAGATAGGCGGCAAGCACTTCCTCGGGGTAGAGGCTTCCTTTCGCGCCGAATCCGCCCCCCACATCGGGCGCGACGACGCGGACGCGGTCCCGCGGGATCTCGAGGATCTCCGCGATGAGGTCGCGCGCGCCGTGGGGCGTTTGGGTGGAGAGCCAGACTTCGATCCGGTCGGCGCGCGGGTCGTAGGCCGCCACGATGCCCCGGCACTCCAGGGGAACCGCGGCCAGCCGGGGTTGCTCGAGTACGGCCTCGACGACGACCGCAGCGCTGCGGAACGCCGCGTCGGGATCGCCGCCCGAGACGGTGCGCTCGAACACAAGGTTCGACGTCCGGCCGGCGTGCAGGACCGGCGCCTCCGGCGCGAGCGCTCCCTCGGGATCGACGACCGCCGGGAGCACGTCGTAGGCGACCCGCACGCGGTCCGCGGCGTCCTCGGCGGTGTACCGGTCGGAGGCCAGGATGGCCGCGATGGGTTCGCCGACGTACCGGACGATCCCGTCGGCGAGCAGCGGGTGCGCGACGGTGTCCAGTCCTGGGACGATCGGGACCGGTGGGATGCGAGGTCCCGGCGCGGGCAGGTCGGCGGCGGTGAAGACCGCGGCCACGCCGGGGAGCGCGGTCGCCTCCTTGGTGTCGATCCGGCCGAGGCGGGCGTGCGCGTGGGTGGAGCGCACCACCGCCAGGTGGAGCATCCGCGGCAGCCCGATGTCGTCGACGAACCGGCCGGCGCCGGTCAGCAGAGCGCGGTCTTCGCGTCTGCGCACAGGGGAACCTACATACGGCATCGCGTCATGCCTCCCGCGGGCAGTGCGCGTGGAAGCGGCTGCCACGAAATGTTCGCTCCCGAGGCCGTCGAAGCCCTGCAGGTCCTCTAGGGAGCCTGCTGCATCGCTGCGATCTGCGCAGCCGCTGCGTCCGTCGCGCGATCGAGGTCCTCGCGTTCCGGGCTGGGCGGAGCGAGGGGGATCCCGATTCGCACGGTGACGGGCCGCGGCCGCGGCATGATCCGGCCGAGGGGGAGGGCGTCCGCGGTCCCGATGATCGCGACCGGGATCAGGGGCGCGCGCGCGCGGGCGGCCATGAGCGCCGCGCCCCGATGGAACGGGCGGAGCCGGCCATCAGGGCTGATGCCTCCCTCGGGAAAGACGATGAGCAGCGCTCCGTCCCTCAGCGCCTGCAGGCTGCGCTTGAGCGCCGTCTCGTCGACGGCGCCGCGGTTGAGGGGAATCGCCAGCGGGCCGTAGGCCCGCATCACCAGGCGGACCCCCCGCATCCGCCACAGCTCTTCCATCGCAAGAAACGCCGGCTTCCGCGGCAGCGCAAGCGGGAGGATGATGGGGTCTTCCCCGATCACCGTCAAGCGGAACACCGCCCGGGCGAACGCCCGGACGGCCACATAGAGAACGCGGTAGAGAATGCCGTCCAGGAGAATCCTCAGGCGTGGGGTGCGACCGGGCGGGACGTTACGATCCCTGCACCGGGTCTCCGGGCCGGATCACCCCACCGGTCAGGATCTGCGCGCGCAGGCCCCCCCTGTGGACCAACCCGGCTTTCACGCCTTCGCGGGTGAGCCCTTCGAGGTGGCCGCAGGGCTCGCACAGGCGGATCCCCTTCAGGCCGACCGAGCCCACAGTGAACTCCCGGCCGATCAGCTGGTTGAGCGGCACCCCCCGGGTGGCGATGTTGCGGCGGCTGTCCCCGGCATCCAGCGCCACGCGATAGTCGCGATTCAACGCTTCGATCGCCTCGATCTCGATCAAGGTGACCTCGCGGTCGGGGGCGGGCTTCGAAAAGGTGCCGCGTTGAAGGAAGTAGCGGTCTCCTTCCAAGCCCTTCCCCGGCACGGCGCGCACCTCCTTGACCGGGACCATCTTCGCGGTCGCGTCAGGCGCGATATGGATGGCAACGACGGTTCCTTTGAACACCGGCTCAGGCTCCCTTCGCCGTCCACCCTCTGGGGTGCCCGGCAGCGCGTCTCGGTAGCCATATTGTGCAGTGGCGATCCAGATCCTCTGCCCCACGTGGATGCCGGCTCCCCGATCCTCGCGGCGTCTGGTGCTCGGGCCGCCGCGGGAGCGGTACAATCGAACAGGTATGGGCGCACGAGCGCGCGTCGGAGCGAAGGGCCGGGTCACCGGGTCTCGACGCTCGTCCACACCGTCCTCTCTCAGCACACCAGCGACACCAACAGTCACCGGGCGTTCGAGCGGCTGCGGGGCCGGTTCCCGTCCTGGGCGATGCTGCGCGATGCGCCGGTCGAAGCGGTGGTCGACGCGATCCGCCCCGCCGGCCTGAGCAGGCTCAAGGCGCCGCGTATCCAGGCCCTCCTGAGGCGCGTCACCGCCGAGCGGGGACGGCTCTCATTGGATTTTCTCCGGCGGTGGCCGGTCGATCGCGCGAAGGCGTGGCTCCGGACCCTCGACGGGGTGGGCCCCAAAACGGCGGCGATCGTGCTCATCTTCGGCTTGGGCAAGGCCGCGTTCCCGGTCGACACCCACGTCTACCGCGTCGGGAGGCGCATCGGGATCATCCCCAAGGGACTGTCCGTGGAGAAGGCGCACGGGTGGATCGAGGCGCTGGTTCGGCCCGCCCGCTACGGGCCGTTCCACCTGCTCCTGATCCGCCACGGGCGTGAGATCTGCAAGGCGGGCCGCCCGCGCTGCTCTGTCTGTCCGCTGCGCAGGCACTGTGACTTTTTTCGCCGCGCCGGCGTGGGGGGCGGTGAGCAGCCGCCCGCGCCGTATTGGGGCGGAGGGAGGGTTTCGGCTTCCAGCGAAGGTCGGCATCTGCACCGCCGGCAGGATGCGGTGAATGGGGTGTGAATGGATATGAGTTCGCTTCGCGTCGCCCTGCTCCAAATGACGGCCTGCGGCTCCGACCAGGATGCGAATCTTCGCAAAGGGGAGGCATTCTGCCGGCGCGCGCAGGCGATGGGAGCGGACATTGCGCTGTTCCCCGAAATGTGGAACATCGGATACACTCCCTACGCGGGATGTCCTCACGAGTACCGGGCTCTCGGCGCAGAGCGCCCGGACCAGCAGGAGGCTCGTGCCCGATGGCAGGCGCAGGCGATTGGCCGAGATGATCCCTTTGTGTTGCGGTTTCGCCGGCTGGCCAAGGAGTTGCGGATGGCCGTCGCGCTGACGTATCTCGAGCGCTGGCCGGCCGCCCCGCGCGATACCGTTTCCCTGATCGACCGCCATGGAGATATTGTCCTGACCTACGCCAAGGTGCACACGTGCGACTTTTCCCTCGAAGCGGCGTGTACGCCCGGGGAGGACTTCCCCGTGTGCCCGCTGGACGCAGCGCACGGATCTGTGAACATCGGTGCGATGATTTGCTATGATCGGGAGTTCCCTGAAAGCGCCCGGATCTTGATGCTCAACGGAGCGGAGATCATCCTGACGCCCAATGCCTGCCCGTTGGAGGAGAACCGGATCGGGCAATTTCGCGCGCGCGCCTTTGAGAACATGGTGGGGGTGGCCATGGCCAATTACGCGGCCCCCCAGGAAAACGGACACTCCGTCGCGTTCGATGGGATGGCCTTCAACGCCGACGGAGCGGGGCGAAATACGCTCATGATCGAGGCGGACGGGAGGGAAGGCGTGTATCTGGCGGGGTTCGATCTGGACGCGCTGCGGGCATATCGGGACCGCGAAGTCTGGGGAGGCGCGTTTCGCCGGCCACACCGGTATGATCCCCTCACCTCGACGGGCCTGGCCCGCCCGTTCGTGAGGACGAATGCGGCCGGCGAGCGATATGACCCGGCCACGAGATGAAGGGAGGCGGGGCACCGTCATGGCGAAGAGCGACAAGGGAACACCCCCGGGAGGCGCGGGAAGCGGCGGCGGCATGAAGTGTTACGCGCTGATCTACTACGTGGTCGATGACTTTGTTGCCCGGCGGGCACCGCACCGCGAGGAACACCTCCGGCTCGTCAGGGAAGCGCATGGCCGCGGGGAGCTGCTCCTGGCCGGGGCATTGGGCGATCCCCCGGATCGGGCGCTGCTCGTGTTTCGCGCCCCGGACGGCTCGATCGCCGAAACCTTCGCGCAGCGCGATCCTTACGTGGTCAAGGGCGTGGTCACGCGCTGGGAGGTGCAGCCCTGGGCGGTCGTGGTTGGCCAGGAACCGTCCGGGAAGACCCCGATCGGCGGTGTCCGGTGATTGCGCGGTTTTGGTCGGCGCGCGCCACGCCCGCCGGGGCCCGGGCCTATGCCGGCCATCTGAGGAGCCACGTCCTGCCGGCGGTCAAACAGGTGGACGGGTACGCGGGCGCCGTGCTGCTCGAGCGGGAAGTCTCCGCCGCGGTCGAGATCCTCGTCATTACCTGGTGGCGGTCGCTCGATGCGATTCGACGGTTCGCCGGTCCCGACCCGGAGGAAGCCGTGGTCGCCGATGCCGCCGCCGCTCTGCTGACGACCTTTGACCGGCGGGTGCGCCATTACGAGCTCGTGGTCAAGGACGAGGCCAGGTGACCCGGGTGAAGATCGAACCCTTTGCGCTCGAGCGCTGGATGACCCGGCACGAGCTCAACGCCCGCTACGATATCGCGGAAAGCGGCATCCTGCCCCTGCGGCTTGCCGACCTGCTCGGCTGGCTGCCGGTGGACGAGCGCCAGGCCACGCTGGATTCCCTGCTCGGGATGCCGCTCGGCTACTCGGAAGCCGTTGGCACTCGCGCGCTGCGTTCGTTGATCGCCGCCACCTACACAGACTGCGATCCCGACAATATCCTGGTCACCACCGGC
Organism: Candidatus Segetimicrobium genomatis; assembly: GCA_005882445.1. Taxonomy (GTDB): domain Bacteria; phylum Sysuimicrobiota; class Sysuimicrobiia; order Sysuimicrobiales; family Segetimicrobiaceae; genus Segetimicrobium. Next base: position 9,611 of record VBAN01000164.1, read on the forward strand.
GCGATCGAGGCGAACTTTCTGCTGTTCAGCGCGCTCCTGGGCGCCGGCGACCACGTGATCGTGTCCCACCCCGCCTACCAGCAGCTCTCCAGCGTGCCGCGGGCCCTCGGCTGCGAGGTGTCGCTGTGGGATGTGGGCCAAGATTATCGGTTCGATGTGAGCGCGCTGGCGCGGCTGGTCCGGCCGGCCACGCGCCTGATCGTCGTCAACACGCCGCACAATCCCACCGGCGCCGTGCTTTCACCGGAGGGGGCGCGAGGCGTGTACGCGCTGGCCGAGTCGGTCGGGGCCAGGGTGCTGTGCGACGAGGCCTATCGCTGGCTCACCGTCCCCGGCGGCGACCCGTTCGCGCCGCCGATGGTCGACCACGGACCGCGCGGCATCAGCGTCGGCACGGTGTCCAAGCCGTTCGGGCTTCCGGGCCTGCGCATCGGGTGGATCGCCGCGTCCCGGGACGTGATTTCCGCCTGTCTCGGGATACGCGACTACGTCTCGCTCAGCCCCGGCAAGCTCAACGATGCCATCGCCCAACTCGCGCTCCGCCACCGCGAGCGGATCATCGAGCGCAACAGCCGCATCATCGCCGCGAATCTGGCCGCCACCACGCGATGGATCGCGCGGCACTCCGAGATCCTCTCCTGGGCGCCGCCGCGCGGCGGGCTGCTGGCGCTGGTGCGCTACCGGCTCGAACCCGAGATCGGGTCGCTCGAGCTCGCCGACAGGCTGGCCATCGAGTACGACGTCATGCTGGCCCCGGGCTCGGCCTTCGGCTGCGAGCACCACCTGGCCGGCCTCGAGGCGGCGGGCCGCTGCTTCGAAGCGCTTCGGCGTCGACCGAGGAGCTGCTAACCCGCGCCCGGCTCTACGAGCCGCCGGTAGACCGCCACGGCCTCGCCGGCCAGGCGCTCCACGGCGTCAGGGGTCCGAGGGTCCGGCGGCCCCAACTCCATCATGAACGGTCCGCTGTAGCCGATGCGTCGCAGGCAGGTCAGAAAGGGCGCCCAGGCGATCCCGCCTTTCGAGGGAAGCCAGTGGCGGTCCCCCTTGCCGTCGTTGTCGTGGGCGTGGATCGTGGCCAGGCGAGTCCCCAGGCGGCAGGCCACCTCCGGCGCCTGGCCGGCGATCCACCCGTGCCCGGTATCCCAACACGCCCCCAACCCG
>VBAN01000165.1 GCA_005882445.1 Candidatus Segetimicrobium genomatis
CCGGCCCGCGCCCAAGGTCATCGCGTGCCCCCACGAGACCGTCGCGTTGAGCGCGGCCCACGGTTTCGCCCAGGCGACGGGAAGCCCCCAGGCGCTGATCGTTCATGTCGACCAGGGGACCGCCAATCTGGGCGGGGCCGTCCACAACGCGGCGCGCTCGCGCGTCCCGGTCTTCATCCTGGCCGGCCGAGCGCCGTTTACCGACCGGGGGGAGCTCAAGGGGAGCCGGGACAGTTACGTGCAGTTCATCCAAGACATCTACGACCAGGCGGGCATCGTCAGGCCCTACGTCAAATGGGAGTACGAGCTGCACCGCGGAGCGAACATCGGGCGCATCGTGCAGCGGGCCCTCCGCCTCGCGGTGGCCGAGCCGGCCGGTCCCGTGTACCTGACGGCGCCCCGGGAGATCCTGGAGGAACCGGTGTCCTTCGTCGAGCTGGCTCCCCCGGCGCTGTGCGCGCCGCCCGTCCCCACCGTCCCGGAGGACGCGGCCCTGCGCGAGATGGGCCGCTGGCTCTGCGATGCCGAGCGGCCCGTCGCGATCACCAGTTACATCGGCCGCAAGCCCGCGGCGGTGGCGGAACTGGTCGGGCTGGCGGATCAGCTCGCGCTCCCGGTCCTCGAGATGCTTCCGCGGACCTCCATGAACTTCCCCACCGATCATCCCCTCTACCTCGGTGCCGAGCGGAGCGCGCGGCTTGACGCGGCCGACCTGGTCCTGATCATCGACTGCGATGCTCCCTGGATTCCGTCGGTGTCCCAGCCTCCCGCGGCGGCCCGGATCATCCATCTGGACGTGGATCCGTTGAAGGAAGATCTTGCGACGAAGTCCGGCGCGGCTGGACAGCCACGGTGGCCGAGCGCGTCCACGCCCGGAGGCAGGCGATCGAACGCGACGTCCGGCGGATGCGCGCCGAATGGCGGGACGCCGCGGCGCCCCCGCCCCCCGGCGAACCGATCACCGCCGCCTGGCTGACGGCGCAACTGGGCTCAATGCTCGCGCGCGAAACCATTGTCGTCACCGAACTGGTGACGAACGCGGCCGGAGCGGCCCGGCACCTGCCGCGCTCGGTCACCGGGTCGTTCCTGGCGGCGGGCGGCTCGAGCCTGGGCTGGGGCCTGGGCGCGTCCATCGGCGTCAAGCTGGCGCGCCCCGAGTCCGAAGTCGTCTGCCTCCTCGGCGACGGATCGTTCTTGTTCGGCGCGCCGGAGGCGGCCTTGTGGATGAGCCGCCAGTACCAGGCGCCGTTCCTCGCCGTGGTGTACAACAACAGAGGCTGGGCGGCGGTCCGAGACGCGACCGCGCGCCAGCACCCCGCCGGGTTTGCGGCGCGCGGAGGAGATTTTTCGTCCAGCTTCGGCGACGGGGTGGATTTCGCCGCGATCGCCCGGGCGGCGGGAGGGTACGGGGAGCGCATCCGATCGGCCCCGGATCTTCCGGCGGCCGTGGAGAGGGCCCGCGACGCCGTGCGCGGCGGAACACCCGCCGTCCTCGACGTCCTCCTCCCGCCCGTGTAAGGAAGGATCGAGGCGCACACGCATGCGAGCCGCAGTGCTCCCCCGGGAGCTCGCCTCCCTGGACATCGAAGAGATTCCGATCCCCGCGCCCAAGTCGGGCGAAGTGCTCGTCCGGGTGGCCGCCTGCGGAGTCTGCCATACCGACCTCCACGTCATCAAGGGTGAAGTCACGTTTCCCACCCCCGCGGTGCTGGGGCATGAGATCTCCGGGACGGTGGCCGCGCTGGGGCCGGGCGTCACCGGCCTGAGCGAGGGAGCACGGGTGGTGTGCAGCTTTATCATGCCGTGCGGCACATGCGAGTTCTGCGTCCAGGGGCGCGATGATCTCTGCGTCACGTTCTTCTCGATCAACCGTCTGCGCGGACAGCTCTACGACGGCGCCAGCCGCTTGAGCCGCGCCGATGGGACCCCGCTGGCGATGTACAGCATGGGGGGCCTGGCCGACTACGCGGTGGTGCCCGCGACCGATGTGTTCCCGCTGCCCGACGGCCTCGCCCTGGAGGAATCGTGCATCATCGGCTGTGCGGTCATGACCGCCTATGGCGCGATCCGCCACCAGGCGGACCTGCGGGCGGGAGAGAGTGTCGCCGTCGTGGCAACGGGCGGGGTGGGATCCAACCTCATCCAGCTGGCCAGGGCCTTTGGCGCCTCGATGATTGTCGCCGTGGATGTGAGGGCGGACAAGCTCGACGCCGCGCGCCGGCTGGGAGCCACGCATGTCGTCGATGCATCAAAGGGAGATGTCGCAGCGGCGATCCTGGACCTGACGGCCGGGCGCGGGGTGGACGTGGCATTCGAGGCGCTGGGCCGCCCGGAGACCGTCGTGCAGGCATTCGAAGCCACCAGAGACGGCGGCCGGGTGATCGTGGTCGGCATCGCGGCGGGAAAGACGGCCGCCCCCATCGAGATCACCCGCCTCGTGCGTCGTGGTGTCCGGCTGATTGGATCGTACGGAGGACGCGTGCGCGCCGACGTGCCGGCGCTGCTGCGCATGGCGGAGCGCCGGGCGATTGCGCCGGAGCGAACGATCTCCCGCCGCTTTTCCCTTGAGGATGCCGCCGGGGCGTACGACGCGCTCAGCCGCGGGGAGATCGTTGGCCGGGCGATCGTCGTGACGACCTGATGCTCAGTCGGGCAGCTGCACCGTCTGGGAGCCCTGGTCGCGGCGATAGAGGTCGACCAGCACGCCCACGGCCAGCCTCGCCACCACGGGGTCGAAGAGCGTCCCCGCCTCGGTCAGAATGATGCGCAGAACCTCCGCGGCGCGCTTCGGCCGGCGGTAGCCGCGCCGGGAAGAGGTTGCGGCGTCAGAGACATCGGCCACCTGCACGATCCGCGTGAGCAGGTGGGGCGCCTTCTTCAATGTGATCTGCGGGTACCCCGAGAGATTGTAGTTGGCATGGTGCTCGAAGGCCACCACCATCGCCAGCCTGAGGAGGTCGGGGAAGTCGCGCAACGCGTGGGCGCCATAGATGGTGTGCCGTCTGACGACCTCCTCTTCCTCGCGAGTCAGCTTTGCCGGTTTGGTGAGAAGGTCTTGAGGCACTCGGGACTTGCCGATGTCATGAAGCAGCGCGGCGACGCCCAGGACCGTGAGCAGCGGGCGATCCAGGTCCAGCCGCGACCCAATCATCAGCGAGAGAATGCAGACGTTGACCGAGTGATGAAATGAGTCCTCGTCGTGACGCTTCAGGGCGGCGACCCCCAGCTGGGCGGCGCCCTGCTCGGTGAGGATGTCGAGGAAGTGGCCGACGACCTTCTCGGCCTTCCATAGATTGGGCGGAGCGTTCTGGGCCACCTCGTACGTCAACTCGTCCATGACCCGCAGCCCGCTTCGGTAGACCGCCTGAGGATTCACCTTCGTGGGCAGCATGTCCCCCAGGAGTGCCAGCAGATGGTCGTCTGCGCTTGGTCCGCCCTCCTCACCCGCCCCCTGCCCTGGTGTGCCCTCGCCACCCGGGCCGGTTTCCAAGCCTTGAATTCCCCGACCGCCCGCGACGCCCGGACCACCCGGGCCGCCCGGACCACCCGCCCGGACCACTCTGGCCGCCCGGACCACTCTGGCCGCCCGGACCGCCCTGGCCGCCCGGACCACCCTGGCCGCCCGGACCACCCTGGCCGCTCGGACCACCCGGGCCGCCCGGACCACCCGGGCCGCCCGGACCACCCTGACCGCCCTGACCGCCCGGACCACGCTGACCACCCGGGAGGCTCAGATTGACCTTTGCTCTCGCGTCGGGGATAGACCCTGTCGAGATGTGGTGGACCCCGTGTTCCTTCAGGTAGGAGAGCGGACCCCCCAGCTCGCGGAGTTCCTCGGCCTTCATGTTGAGCAGCCCGGTGAGGTGCGCCAGCTCCGACGCCTCCACCCCCGCATCCAGCCGGACCAGATTGATCTCCCGCTCTTTGAAGGCGGCGAGCAGCGCGTCGTACTTCAGGCTCTCTTCCAGCAAAACGTTATTCTCCACGAAGAACGTATCGTCGCGGATGAAGAGCCGGAGGAAGGGCCGGGTCGAAAGCGGTTCCTTGAGGAGCTCGTGAAGCTCACGGATGACGTCCATGACGACGGGGTGGTCGGCACCGTAGAGGGTGGCGTGCCGCCTGGATCGAGAAAGCAATTTCAGGATCTCCCCCGGCTTATCCGACCTGGCACGCTTCAGCCCTTCTGCATCGCCCCGCCACAGCGCGGGGGCCTCCGCGGCCGGTGTCCCAGGGCGCGGAGCGCTCACGGCACGCTTCTCTTGCCGTCGGCGATCGCGATGGCCGGCCCGTCGAGCGACGGCTTCTCGATGACGGCGACGGCCCCCCGGGCGAGCCGGCGCAGCTCCCGGGCGCGCCGCCGAAAGACCAGGCGCCCGTGCGCGAGCTTCTTCAGGGCGGGCAGCGCGCCCCTGGCCCCCAGGCGGGCCACGGCCTCGATCCCGGCCTGCCTGATCGTAAACAGCCGGTTGAACGGATCTTGCGTCTCCAGAAGGACAATCAACGCGGGCAGGGCCGCCTCCATGCCGCGGGCATCCAGCAGCTTCAGCGCCTTCAGACGGATCCGCTCGTCGGGGTCGTTGAGGACCTCACCAATCAGGGCCTGGGCGTCGTCCGTCCCCAGGCCGGCGAGCGCGTTCAGTGTCTGCATGCGGACCCGGGAGTCCACGTGATGGACCGCTTGGGCGAGATAGGCGACCCCCTGGGGGGCCCGAATCCGCCCGAGGACGCTCGCGATGTTCCGCACGAGGTACCAGCGGGGGTCGGCGACAAACGCTCCAATCTCGTCGACGTGCTCCCGGCCGATGCGAACCAGGAGGTCACAGAGGAGCGCCCGCATGCCGGCCCGGGATTCGGCCCCCAGGGCCCGCGCCAGTGGACCGATCAGGATGTCGCCCAGCACCTCCGCCACCTTCTGGATCTCCAGCTCGACCAGCGTGGCCCGCCCCTGCCAGAACGCCTCCAGGAGCTTCTGCAGAAGGGGACCATCCGCGACACGCTCCAGCAGGCCGCGGATCACTTCCGCGCGCTCGCCCTCCGCCGGGGACGCGAGCGTGTTGACGCGCGTCAGGATCTCTCGCAGGAGCGCGAATTCGCGATGCTCGATGAGCCAGTCCAGGTACCCGACCACGCTCTCGGCGACCTCGGTCAGTTCGTCTTTGTCCAGACGGCCGGCCAGGAGGTCGACGCAGGTCCGGAGCGCATCACGAATGACTTCGGCCTCGTCGACCGAGCGGATCTCCCTGAGAACGCGCTCGCGGTCCTCCTCGGAGACCGCGATCCGGTCCTCGATGAATTCGGAGAAATCCTGAGCCTCATCCGCCGCGGCGAAGGCCGGGAACTCAAGTTTCATCATCACGGCGACGCTAATCGGGACTCCCCGCTCACCCGCCTGGGGGAGCGCCAGATCGAGGTAGGACAGAATGCGCCCGGCCTTCTCAGGGTCAGGGGTAAAGGCGTTCAGGGCGCCAGCGACCTGCTCAACGACGTCCCCTTCCCCCAACGAATTGAGGATGATATTGGCGAGCTGCTCGCTCGAGAGATGGTCGAGCAGGACCTGCGTCCCCTGGTCGTCCCGTGCCCCCGCGAGCAGGGCGCGCCCCAGGCGGGGGCCGAGCGCTCCCTCCGGCCCCTCCGGC
>VBAN01000167.1 GCA_005882445.1 Candidatus Segetimicrobium genomatis
ATAGTTCCGGTGGCTGAGCGCGGTGTAGTGCCGCACCACGTCGAGCTCGCTGACTTCCGGGAGCGCCGCGGGGCGGGCGCGGCGGTGGCGGGACGGGATGATCGCGTCCATCGGCGCGTCCGGAACGTCGCTGGGCGGGAGGCTGTACCCCACCCGGCCGGGTGCGCCGCGCTCGAAGATGACGGGCACGGGCCGCTTCGCCAGCGGAGGCGGCGACGTGGGCGAGGCCGCGGCCGGCGACGGGGGGCGCGTGGCGCTCACCGGAGGGCCTCCAGGGAGCCGATCAGCCGGTCGATCTCCTCCCGCGTGCGCGATTCCGTCACGCAGACCAACCAGCAATCGCGCAGGTCTGGGTAGAAGCGGCCGAGCGGAAGCCCGCCGAGGATCTGGTGGCTGAGCAGCCGCCGGTTGATCTCCTCGGGGGGCAGGGGGCAGCGGACGACGAACTCGTTGAACGTCGGCGCCGCAAACGCGAGGCGGTACCCGGGGAGCCCGGCGATCCGCTCCCTGGCGTAATGGGCCTTGCGCGCGTTGAGCTCGGCGACGTCCTGGATCCCCTGACGGCCCAGAGTGGACAGGTACACCGCCGCGATCAGCGCGTTCAGCGCTTCGTTGGTGCAGATGTTGCTCGTCGCCTTGGCCCGGCGGATGTGCTGTTCCCGGGTCTGCAGGGTCAGGACGTACCCCGGCCGGCCTTCCGTGTCCACGGTCCGGCCGGCGAGCCGGCCCGGCAGGCGGCGGACGAACGTCTCGCGTGTCGCGATCATGCCGAGGTAGGGGCCGCCGAAGTTGAGCGCGTTGCCGAGCGCCTGCCCCTCCCCGGTGACGATGTCCGCGTCGTACTCGCCGGGAGGCCGGACCAGGCCGAGGCTGATCGGATCGGCGATCGCCACGACGAGCAGGGCGCCCCGGGCGTGGGCGATCTTCGCCAGCGCCTGACCGTCCTCGAGGCAGCCGAAGAAGTTGGGGGACTGGATGATGAGCGCGGCCGCATCGTCGCGCAGCGCGCGCTCCGCCGCCTCGGGCGACGTCACCCCGTTCTGGGCCGGGAGGTCTTCCACGGCGATCCGGAGGTGGCTCGTGTAGGTCCGCAGCACCTGGCGGTACTCCGGGTGCACAGCCGTGCTGACGAGCACCCTGGTCCGCTGGGTCAGGTCGGTCGCCATGTGGGCCGCTTCGCCGGTCGCGCTCGCGCCGTCGTACATGGACGCGTTGGCCACGTCCATCGCGGTCAGTTCGCACATGAGGCTCTGGTACTCGAAGAGCGCCTGCAGCTCCCCCTGCATCAGCTCCGCCTGATACGGGGTGTAGGCGGTCAGGAATTCCGGCTTGAGCGCGAGATGGGGCACGGTGCTCGGGACAAAATGGTCGTACGCGCCGGCGCCCAAGAAGCAGGTCAGGCGATCGCAATCCGCGTTGCGGCCCGCCAGCCCGCGGACGTGCGCGAGCAGGTCGGGATCCGGCAGCGCCGCCGGGAGGTCCAGAGGACCGCGGAGCCGGACTTCCTCCGGGATATCGCGGAACAGATCGTCCACCCCGCGCACGCCGATGGACCGCAGCATCCGCTCGCGCTCCGGGGGGGTGACGGGGATGTATTTCACGACCGCTGCTCCCCGATCAGCGCCAGATAGGCGTCGGCGTCCATCAGCTGCTTGAGCTCCCCGAGGTCGCGGGGCTCGACGACGATCATCCACGCTCCGTACGGGTCGGTGTTGATGCTCTCGGGCCGATCGTGCAGGGCCTCGTTGACCTCGACGACCTTGCCGGAGACCGGCGAGTAGAGGTCGCTCACCGCCTTCACCGACTCCACGACCCCAAACGGCTGCATGAAGGTGACGTCGGCCCCGTTCTTGGGCAGCTCGACGTAGACGACGTCCGAGAGACGGTCGGCCGCGAACGGTGTGATGCCGACGCGGACGCGCCGTCCCTCGACTTTCGCCCACTCATGTTCCTTCGAATAGCGCAGATCCTTTGGGTACACGACCCCTCCCGTCATGCGCCGCCCGCCGCCTGCCGCTTATAGAACGGCAGCTTCGTGACCACGGCCGGCACGCCGCGGCCGCGGATTTCCACCTCGAGGCGCCGTCCCGGCTCGGCGTACTCTAAGGGAACGAATCCGAGCCCGATGCTATTCTCCACCGTCGGCCCGTAGCTCCCGCTCGTGACCCGGCCGATGCGCGCGCCGTCCTCCCGAATGGGGTGCCCGTGGCGGGCGATGGCCCGGTCCTGCAGCGTGAACCCCACGAGCCGCCTCGTCACGCCCTCGCTCTTCTGGCGCCGGAGCACCGGGGCGCCGACGAACTCGCCCTTCGCCCACTTGACCGTCCACCCCAGCCCCACCTCGAGCGGGGTGGTCGTCGTGTCCATGTCGTTGCCGTGGAGGAGGAGGCCGGCTTCGAGCCGGAGCGTGTCGCGCGCCCCGAGGCCGGCCGGGAGCACCCCGTCGCGCCGGCCCTCCGCCAAAATGGCGTCCCAGAGGTGGACGGCGTCCCGGGCATCCACGTAGAGCTCGAAGCCATCTTCGCCCGTGTACCCGGTGCGGGAGACCAGCGCCCGGCGGCCGGCGATCGGGACCTCGTCCCGGAACCAGTAATAGTGGATGTGGCCGAGGGGCGCGGGCGTGAGCCGCTGGAGGATCTCCTGCGCCCGCGGGCCCTGCAGCGCCAGCAGGGCGATGTCGTCCGAGCGGTCTGCCACCCGGACGTTGCCTACGGCGTGATCGCGGATCCACGCCAGGTCCGCCGCCGTATTGGCCGCGTTGACCACGAGCATCACGTGGTCGTCTCCGAGCCGGTAGACAAGGAGGTCATCGATGATGCCTCCCTCGGGCGTGCACATTGGCGTGTACATGGCCTGGTTGAGCGCGACGCGGGCCAGGTCGTTCGTGACCAATCCCTGGATCAGCGGCAGCGCGCCCGGCCCGGCGATGTCGAACTCGCCCATGTGGGACACGTCGAACAGGCCGGCCCGGGTGCGGACCGCGCGGTGCTCCTCGATGATGCCCGTGTACTGCACGGGCATGTCCCACCCGCTGAACGGGACCATTCGCGCGCCCGCGGCCACGTGGGCGGGGTAGAGCGGGGTGCGCCGCAGCGCCGGATCGGTCACGACACCTCGGCCCGCCTCCAGGCATGCTCGAGACACGCGACGACTTCCTCGTCGCCCGTCTGTCGAAAGTCCTCGTAGAACTCGCCCACCGCGACGAACTCCAAGGGCCGCAGGAGGCAGATGACCTGGTCCGCCTCGCCCTCCAGCCGGCGCACGGCCTCGGG
>VBAN01000168.1 GCA_005882445.1 Candidatus Segetimicrobium genomatis
CGTCGAAGCGCTGGCCTGTCTCCCGGAGTGAACGGCCGGCGCGAGAAACCGGGAGCCGGCAGGTGAGCATCACCTGGACTGGAATCTGATAGCGGGTTCTACGACCGCAGGAGGGGGTCTCCGTTGAAGACTGCAGTGACCGCGGCGCAGATGCTGGTTCGCCTCACCGGGTTGATCCTGATCGTCCTGGGCCTAGCCTTCTGGACCGGCCACGCCCTGGGCTTGATCCCCGTGCACAAGCAGATCGGGTATTTGTTCGTGCTCGCGCTCTGGGCGGAAGCCGCATTCGCCGCCCCCGCCGCCGGCGCTCCGGGTTTCGTGGCTCTGGTCTTCCTCTGGGGCCTCGTCGTGGCGTTCCTCGGGATGACCCAGGACCGGCTCTTGATCGGAAGCGCCCACTGGATCATCAAGCTCCTTCACCTGCTGGTCGCCCTGGCCGCGCTGGGACTGGCCGAGCGCCTCGCAGCCAGGGCCAAGGAATCACGCACGCCGGCGTTCAGCGGCCGGTAGCGCCAACACCCCACGGCTATCGGGTGGCCGGGCGCGGCACGCCTCGCCTTGTCCGGAACATTGTTGCCGGGCCAGAGGCGGGGACCTATCGCTAAGTGCGGACGGCGGCGCCAAAGCTCCTGGCCGGACGAATGGCCGGCAGGCTGGCGATACACAGATCTCTCTAATCTGCTGCGGTGGGGAGACCTTGCCGGACGCGGCGCCTCCACGAGATGCCCAAACCTGCCAACCCGGTGGAGATCAGCACCAGGCTGTTCGGCTCCGGCACGGCTGCCGCGACTGGTTCCCACAAGAAGGCATGCTGGCTGACTCCGGTCACGGGCCCGCTTGCGAAGCCGACGATGTCGCCGCTCGCGTCAATGCCGAGAGCCTCGGACGTGGTAAAACCCGCCGGAAGAAACGCGTTTAGGTCGACCACGCTCGCGGCCGTCCCCGTCCATAACAGCGCGTGGTCACTGCCGCCGGTGAGTGCGCCAAAGCCATAGCCCACTTGCTGGCCGCCCGAGACGCCATAGGCAACTGAATCGGAGAAACCGACTGGGTTGAGATCCACCGCGCTGGCGGCCGTCCCCGTCCACAACAAGGCGTGCTGATTGCCGCCGATCGTGCCAGCGCCCACCTGCTGGCCGCCCGAGACGCCTTGCCCATGTGACTCGGTAAACCCGACTGGGTTGAGATCCACCGCGCTGGCGGCTGTCCCCGTCCACAAAAGCGCGTGGTCTTGGAAGCCCGTGAATATGCCGCCAGAGCCAGTGCCCACCTGCTGGCCGCCCGAGACGCCCGCTGCTGAAGAGACAAACCCGAGGGGGGTGAGATCCACCGCGCTGGCGGCTGTCCCCGTCCACAACAAGGCGTGCGGTTCGCCGAAACCGTCAATGCCAACGCCCACTTGTTGGTCGCCGGAGGTGCCGCGCGCCTCAGAAAGGATAAAACCGCTGGGATGGAGGTCCACCGCGGTGGCGGCCGTCCCCATCCACAACAGGGCGTGCTGACCGCCGCTGGTGAGGTCGCCAGTGCCCACCTGCTGGCCGCCCGAGACGCCGTGGCCGGATGAGTCGAAGAACCCGCTCGGGTTGAGATCCACCACGCTGGCGGCCGTCCCCATCCATATCAGTGCGTGGTTTTGGCCGCCGGTGAGTGCGCCAGCGCCAGTGCCCACCTGCTGGCCGCCCGAGGCGCCCTCGGCTGTTGAACCGAAAGCCCCGGCGGGGTTGAGATCTATTGCAGTGAACCCTATCGCTGCTGCCTGGCCCGCGAAGCCAAGCATGAACACCCCCAGCACCGCCCCAACGAGATTCCACCTGGCCATTGCACCGAGTGCTGGATTACCGAATGGTTCACCGAATGATCTTGCACGTGCCTGTGACGCCCACCTTATCAAGGCGGCAAAAGCCAAGAAGGGCAAACCTACCCGGGGAAACGATCCACGGCTCGGAGCCATCGGCTCATCCCCTGACTCGATACCTCTGTGGAAACTCCATCAAAGAGTACTTCTTTCATTGGGTGCGGGATATCCCTCACGGGGAGGGTTTTATCCTTATCAAAGGGAGGAGGGCCGGCTAACCATCGCACTCTGAAAAGGAGTTTGAGGTTGCCGTCGGGATCTTCTAAGACTGCAGGGTCGCGTCCGCGTGCCGCTGGAACCTCGGCATCACTTCCCGTGCCAGCAGCGTCATAGACCGTCGCCAGAGCTTCGGCTGATCCCAATCGTGCCCGGTCATCAGCAGCGTCCCGAAGTGGCCGATCTCGTCGCGGAGCGCGATCAACTGATCGAGCACCCGGCTCGGGCTGCCCGCCATGACCTGAGAACGCTTTATCGCATCGACGGTCGCGGCCTCATCGGACATCTCGGGATCGGGCTTGATCATGTACAGGGCCTTTCGCGCCACGCTGAAGCTGTGCCGGAAGAAGGTGTAATAATAGGAAAGCCCGTTGCCGGAATCGGCCAGATACTCCTCGGCCTCCGCGTTTGAGCCGGTGACCAGGATGCACCGCGCGACCCGCCAGACGCTCGGGTCGGGACGCCGTCCGGCCTGCCCGCATCCTTCGGCGTAGCGCTCCCAGTGGCCGCGGAGGTAGCGGTGATGGAAGAAATTGCCTGAGATGGGAATCCACCCGCGCTCTCCGGCGGTCCGGGCGCTCAAGGAATTGGGCGCGACGAGCGACAGCGCGATCGGCGGGTGGGGCACCTGGTACGGCCGCGGCACCCAGCCCACCTTGAAGCCCGGCCAGATGTTCTCCTTGAGGGAGATATTCCAGAACCGCCCGGGCCAGAGCTTCAGCACCATGTCGATCGACTCAAGCAGCATGTGCGGGCGCACATCGGCCGGAGGGAGGTTGAACATTTCCATGTCGCTCCCGAGGCCGCCCGAGCCGATGCCCATGATGAAACGCCCGCGGCAGAGGTGGTCGAACATGGCGGCGTGCGCGGCAACGACCAGGGGATGGGTCTGGGGAAGATTGAGGACGCCGGTGCCGAAGCGGATCTTCCGCGTGCGGTCGATCACGGTCGAGAGGAACGTGAGCGGCGAGGTGATGCTCTCGGTCCACGAGGCGAAATGCTCGCCGACAAAGACCTCCGAGAAATCGAGCTCGTCGGCCAGGACGATCGCCTCCCGGTCTTCCTCGAGGATGGCGGTGTAGTCCCGGCTCGGGTGATGGAACGGCATTGTGAACAGACCCAGCTTGACGCTCACGGCGGCCTCCTCGATCCGCTTGTTCGGGGATCGGCCGGTGGACCCCTGCCCGCCCGTCGCCCCCCAGCCCCCGCCGGACGAATTTGACTGCGGGATGCGCCCGGCGATTCGTGAGGAGAGCGGGGATGACAGTCGTCGAGATTTGCCGCTCAGGGGATGAATACCGGGTTGAAGTTCTCTCCCGGCGGGGTGGTCAGCCGCGTGATGTTGGATCCGTCTGCGTTCATCAGGTAGATCTGTTCGCTTCCACCCCGCATTGACGTGAACGCGATTTTGCGTCCGTCCGGGCTGAAATGCGGAGACATGTTCGCGTTCATCACGATCCGCTGTCCTTCCGGCCAGTTGGTCACACGGGTGACGTGCGATCCGTCTGCGTCCATCACGCAGATCTGCACGCTCCCCCCGCTCTCCGGCTGGCAGACAAATGCGATGCTTTGGCCGTCCGGGCTGAACGCGGGGGTGTGCTTTGGCCGCGGCGGTGCGGTCAGCGGGACGGCGTGGCGCCCATCCGCATCCATGACGTAGATCTGGGTTGTGGGTCTTTCATTGGCTTCGAACGCGATCTTCCGCCCGTCCGGGCTGAACGTGGGATTGTAACTCCCTTCGGTGTAATTGGTCAGGCGGACGGCGTGCGATCCATCGACATCCATCACGTAGACCTGCGTGTGCCCGCCCTCGCGATTGGAGATGAATGCGATCCGGCGGCCATCCGGGCTGAACGCCGGAGCCCCGTTCTGCCCCGGAGGATTCGTCAGCCGGGTCACCTGCGAGCCGTCGGCGTTCATGAGGAAAATCTGGGGGGCGTTATTGTAGACGGCAACGAACGCGATCCTGCGCCCATCCGGGCTGAACGAGGGCGCGCCGTATTCTCCGGGAGGCGTGGTCAACCGCGCGGCATGGGACCCGTCTCCGTTCATCACATAAATCTGATCAGGCCCGTCGCGGGTGGAAACAAAGGCGATCCTCCCGGGCCCGCCGGGCCCCGCTTCTCCGCGCACGCCTGCAATCGCAAGCCCGACGGCGGCCGCGAAGAACAGAAAACCCTTTCTGGGCACGGTACCTTACCTCCCGGGCGGAATCCCGCCGCCCGCATGACGACCGCCCTGTAGATACCCGCCGCGGCGCCGGCGGAGACGCGGGTGCTCCGAGGACATCGCCGCTCGACCAGGAAGAACATTGGGCCGGAGCCGGCCGGCGGCGGACATCAACCGAGGTGAGCGTATGCAGCGGATCGTACGGGAGCAGGCTCGGAAATACGCGTTCGATCGGGACGATGAGCCGCTGCTGCGGGTCCGGCGGGGGGAGCGGTTCGAAATCGAGACGTACGACGCCAGCACCGGCTACTTCGAGACCGCGGACCAGAAGGCCGTGCCCGCGCGCCGGCCCGGGTTCGACCGGACGCCGCCGCTCGTGAATCCGATCGCGGGCCCGGTGTGGGTGGAGGGGGTCGAGCGCGGGGACACGCTGGTGGTCACGATCGAGGGGAGTCCACCCGCTGGCCTGAGCTGTCCGGCGAGTACACGACAAGGATCTTTCGCCACACCCCCGGTCCCAGCGGAACCACCCGCGACGGGCTCCTGCACTTCAATGAGCGGATCTCGTGGCCCGTCACCCCGTTTATCGGCACGCTTGGCGTGGCGCCGGACCGGGAAGTGATGAGCAGCGCGGATGGCCAGGGCGAGTGGGGGGGCAATCTGGACATTCGAGACGCCGCGCCCGGCCGTCGTCTCTACCTGCCGGTCTCCCATCCGGGCGGGCTATTCTATCTCGGCGACGTGCA
>VBAN01000171.1 GCA_005882445.1 Candidatus Segetimicrobium genomatis
CTTCGGTCCCCTTGTCGCCCAGCAGGAGCTGCGCGACGTCCCCCGGGACCAGGTGCATCCCGAAGAACACAAGGACGCTCACCCCGAGGAGCGTGGGGATGAGCTGTCCCAATCGCCGGCCGATGTACTTGAGCATCAGTGGGAGCGATCAGGTGGTTGAGGGCCCGCCCGGATCCCCGGGGGGCCCTCAACCTCAACCTGCTGTTTGCTCCACTCTGGTTTGGAGCCACCGCCGGGGGCAACCGCCGCTTGCTGTTTGCTCCACCCTGGTCTGGAGTCCCCGCCCGGCGCTACTCGAGCGACACCTTCTCCATATTGAAGAACATCTGCAGCGGGTTGAGCTGAAATCCCTTGACGTTCGCGCGCGCCGCGCGGACCTGGTTCGTGTGGTTCATGAAGATCCACGGCGCGTCATCGTGCAGGATCTTGTTGGCCTGCTCATAGCCCTGCGCCCGCTTGCCCTGATCGCTGATCTGGCGCCCCTGGACGATCAGCCGGTCGAACTCGGGGTTGTGGTGGCGGGCCCGGTTGTTCGTCCGGGCCTGCCCGGCGGCCGTGTCCCACTCGAACAGGTCGCCAAGGAAGTTGTCCGGGTCGCCGTTGTCGCCGGACCACCCGATGATCGCGAAGCCCTCCCAGGCCGTATGGCGGAGTTTGTCGAGGTACGCGCCCCATTCGTACTGGCTGATCTTGATGTTGATGCCCACCTTCGCCAGATACCCCTGCACCGCCTCACCGAGCTTTGCCCCGCCGATGGGATTGTAGCCCCGGGGGTTGGCGTACACCATCATGTTCGTGGAGAACCCGTTTGGGAACCCGGCCTCCCCGAGCAGCGCCTTGGCTTTGGCGGCGTCGAAGGGATAGGGCGCCACGGACGTGTTGTACCCCCAGAGCACCGGAGGCATGCCCTGGCTCGCGGTCGTCGCGCCGCCGTAGAGCCCTTTGTTGATCGCGTCCTTGTCGACGGCGTAGTTCATCGCCTGCCTGACCCGCTTGTCCTTGAACGGGCCCACGTCGTTGGACATCGCGACGCCCAGGATCGTGAGCCCGGGCTGCTGGTACAGCTTGAGCGCCGGGTTCCCGGTCACCCGCGCGTAGTCGGAGGGCGGGACATCCGCCAGGATCTGCACCTCGTTCCGCTCGAGCTTGAGCATCCGGGTGGCGCTCTCGGGAACGACCTGGAAGACGATCCGGTCGACCTTGGGCCGGCCGCCCCAGTACGCCGTGTTCGCGTCGACGGTGATGTGATCGTTTCGCACGGCCTCGACAAACTTGAACGGTCCGGTGCCCACGGGGTGCTGACCCGCATCGCAGTTGTACTGCTTGGTGGCCGCCGGGCTGACGATGCCCTGCCAGACCATCGCCACGCTGCTCAGGAACGGCGCGTTCGGCCCCGGCAGGGTGAATCGGAGCGTATCGTCGTTGACGACATCCATCTTCACCACGGTCCCGTCCTTGACGGAGCCGTACGTGAAGTCGTCGTAGGTGTCGACGCCCTTCCGGCCGAGCACGTAACACGGGTTCTGCGGGTTGATCGCCCGATCGACGTCCTCGGCGACGGTCCGGGCATTCATGGGGGTGCCGTCGTGAAAACTCACGCCGTGCCGGAGGTGGAAGGTGTAGACTTTGCCGTCCGGCGAGATCTCCCACTTCTCCGCCAGCCCCGGACCCACCAGGCTCGTGCCCGGCTTGTAGTTGACGATCGAATCGTAGATCGTGGCCATCACGAACCCGGACTCATTGTTCTCCACGGTCTGGGGGTCCAGGCCGGTTTGATCCGCGCCGATCGCGATGACCAGTGTCTTGGGCGCCTGGGCCAGGGCCACTCCCCACAGCCCAACCGGTACCATGGCCAGCACCAGCAACGCCGGCAGGTACCGGCGTAATCCAGCACGCGGCATGCCCTTCCTCCTCTCGAGATGGAGCGGACGGTGGTGCGGAGATCCTGGATGCGAAGACCTTCCTTAGATACGCCCCCGGGCCGGGGGAGCCCTGCCCGGGGGACGAGGCGGCGCAGGCCCCCCGGGGCCATGTCTTCGTTCAGTCCGGAAAAGCCTGGCCCGTCCGGCGGACCGTTCCCGGACGCGGGGCTAGCGGGGGGTGCGGGCCGGGGCCGAACGGAGCTCCCGGGCGCGGCGGGCGGCTCGGGTCACGGCGGCGCGCACCGCCGCGCGCAGGCCTCCCTGCTCCAGCGCCTCGAGCCCGGCCATGGTCGTCCCGCCCGGGGAGGTCACCCGTTCCCCGACCAGGGCGCGCGCCAGATCGCGGGGCAGACCCGCCTGCTCGCCGCTGTCCACGAGCGCCTCGGCCAGCATATAGATGTAAGCGGGACCGCTCCCCGACACCGCGGTGACGGCATCCAGCATCGACTCCGGGACCACCCCCACCCACCCGACCGCCTCGAAGAGGGTGCGGACGATGGCGAGATGGTCGGGCCCGGCCAGCCGCCCCGAGGCGATGGCGGTCGCCGACGCCCGGACGGCCGTCGACGTGTTGGGCATTGCCCGAACGACCGGGGACGCGCCAAGGCAGCGCTCGATGGCCTCGCACGGCACCCCGGCGGCAACAGAGACGATGAGATGGCGCGCGGTGGCGTAGGGGCCGATTTCGCTCAGCACGGCCGGCATGTCGTGCGGCTTCACCGCCAGGATGATCACTTCACTCTCCGCCATGAGCCGCGCCTTGTCACGGGTCGTCCGCACCGCCAAGGCACGGGCGAGCCGCGCCAGGCGTTTGTCGTTGCTCTTGTTGGTGACCGTGCACTGTGTGGGCCGCAGCACGCCCGCGGCGAAGACCCCGCGCAAGAGCGCCTCGGCCATGTTCCCGGCCCCGATGAAGCCGATCGTTCGATCCACCTGCATGGCAGCTCCCCCCACACATGACGACGCCCCTCTCACCCAAAGGGCGAAAGGGGCGCTTCCGCGGTACCACCTTTGTTCCCCAGCTGCGAAGGCTGGAGCACTCACGCTGTCTCGGGCGACCCGGCCCCCGTTCCGCGGCGCGCGCCGCTCGGGGGCGGCTCAGGGGATGGGTTCAGGCGCTCCCGCGGCGGTCCTCACAGCCTTCGGAACCGCTCTCTTGACGCAGGGTCGACGCCTTACGCTCCCCGTCGAAGCCTTTGTGGTGCCTACTATAGCATTGCCCTCAGGGGTCGTCAATGATCGGGACTCGACCGACATGACAGGAACCCCTCAGGCGTTCAACTCCTTGAGGGTGCCGGTGATCATGTAGATGACGCGCTCGGCGAGGTTCGTGGCGCAGCTGCCGCAGGTCGCGATCGAAGGCGTCGCGGGGCCGACCGTATCGCGCGGGTGGATCATCCAAACCGGCCGGTGATGTAGTCTTCCGTCCGCGGATCCCGCGGCCGCGTGAACAGGTCGGCCGTGGGCCCGAACTCCACCACCTCGCCGCCCAGCATGAACGCCGTGTAGTCGGACGCGCGGGCGGCCTGCTGCATGTTGTGGGTCACGAGCACGATCGTGAGGTGATCGCGCAGGATCCTGGCCAGCCCCTCGATCTTCAGCGTGGACGCCGGATCGAGCGCGGAGGCCGGCTCATCCATCAGCAGCACTTCCGGCTGCACGGCCAGCGCCCGAGCGATGCACAGCCGCTGCTGCTGCCCGCCGGACAGGCTCGTCCCCGGCCGCCCGAGCACGTCCTTGACCTCGTCCCACAGGGCCGCCTGGCGCAGGCTGTGTTCCACCACGTCGTCGAGGGTCCGCCGGTCGCGGACCCCGTTGAGGCGGAGCCCGGCGGCGACGTTGTCGTAGATCGACATCGTCGGAAACGGCGTCGCCCGCTGGAAGACCATCCCCACGCGCCGGCGGATCATGACCGGATCCACTTCCCCCGCGTAGATATCTTCGTTGTCCAGCAGCACCTGGCCTTCCATGCGTGCGCCCGGCACCAGTTCGTGCATCCGGTTGAGACACCGGAGCACGGTCGACTTCCCGCACCCCGACGGGCCGATGATGGCCGTGATGCGGTTCGTCTGGACGCCGAGCGTCACGCCGCGGACCGCATGCGTGCGGCCGAAGTAGGCGTGCAGCCCCACCGTCCGGATTCGCTCGGGGGTGGCCTCCCCGACCGGCCCGCTCCGCTCCAGCGCGCCGGCGAACGCGCGACTCCGCACTGTGCCGGTGAGGTCCACCATGCGTTTCCCCCCGGCCGTTTACGGCCTCGCCCCGGTCCGGCGCCCGCCGACCAGCCGCGCGGTCATGTTCAGCGTCAGGGTCATCGACATCAGGACGAGGGCGGCGGCCCACGCCTGACGGTGCCAGTCGTCGTACGGCGCGATCGCGTAGTTGTAGAGCTGCACGGTCAGCGACGCGACCGGCTGATCGAGCCGCGTCTGCCAGTACTGGTTGTTGAAGGCGGTGAAGAGCAGCGGCGCGGTCTCTCCGCCGATGCGGGCGACCGCGAGCATCACGCCGGTCAGGATGCCGACGGCGGCGGTCCGCAGCACCACGCGCATCGCCGTGATCCACCACGGGATGCCGAGGGCGAGCGACGCCTCGCGGAGCGACGCCGGCACCAGCCGCACGAGCTCCTCCGTGGTTCGCATGACCAGGGGGATCATGATGATCCCCAGGGCGGCGCCCCCGGCGAGCGCGGAGAACCGCTTCATCGGAACGACCATGAGCGTATAGACGAAGACGCCGATGACGATGCCGGGGACGCCGTTCAGCACATCGGTCGTAAAGCGGATCCACCACCCCAGCGGCCCGTCGCCGAGCTCAGCCAGAAAGAGCCCGCCGAGGATGCCGATGGGGACGCCGACGCACGACGCCAGCGCGATCAACGTGAGGCCCCCGACGATCGCGTTCGCCATTCCCCCGCCGCTCTCGCCCACCGGCGTGGGCAGCCGGGTGAAGAAGTCCCAGTTCACCGCCCCGGCGC
>VBAN01000170.1 GCA_005882445.1 Candidatus Segetimicrobium genomatis
GCCAGCAGGTCTCCGAGGACGCGCCCCTCCCGGAACGCCCCGCCGACCATGATGACCACGCCCACGAGCGCCGCCGTGCTGGCGGCCAGCGTCGTCCAGGCTTCCCGCTCGCCGATCCAGAGCCAGCCGATCGCCGCCGTGGCAAAGGGCGCCGTCGCGAAAATGATGGTGACATCGGCGACCGACGTCCGGCGGAACGCATTGATGAACAGGATCGTCGCCAGCGCCGAGAGGGCGGCCGCCACCAGGCCGGCGCCTCCGATCGCCCGAATCCCGGCCAGCGTGCCCCGGCGGTTCTGCCACACCATGAAGGACGCGATGAAGAGGCCCGCAAAGATGCCGCGCCAGAACAAGAGGGTCCAGGCGTCGAGGTGGATCAGGCGGGTGAAAAAGCCGGCGGTGCTGTAGGCGACGGCCGAGGCGGTGGTCAGCAGAACCCCGAGCCCATGGCGCTCGCTGCGGTCTGCGACCATCCGCTTATCGCAGCCAGTACCCGATCACCAGACCGACGATGCCGAACGCCCACTTCACGTGCGCGTCCGGATACTTATTGGAGATGATGACGTACAGGGCGGAGAGGAGGGCGGCGGTGGAAATCATGACGCGTACGACAAGAATCAGCCGTACGCGCCATCGGTCTTCAGGCATGCAGGAGCAATCCTAGCGTCTCGTGACCCATTCCCTCAGTATACGCGCAGCCTCGCTCAGGTGTTCCCCGAACAGCTCCCGCTTTTCCACCCACGAGCGCGCCGCCCGCCACGCGATGCTGTCGGCTTCCTCTTTGGTGGAGACCATTCGAATGTTGGCGGGCACGATAGGGGTGGCGGACGGCGAGTCGGGCGAATCCATCCACACCTCCGCCACAGGTCTCCATCCGCCCGGATTGTCCGCGCGCACTTTCTCAGACTTCACCCGGATCTTGTAACCGCCGTAATGAAACTCCTGCCTGGCGTCCATCGAATCCCCCGCGTCCGGCTTGCCTGCGTTCGCCAAATTTCCCCTCTGGCGTCTCCAGTATAGCAAATTAACAAATCGCGCACACGCTCTTTACCGCGCAGACGGGGAAATTCCTCCCGCGGCGGCGCGCCTCCAGCTAAGGGGAATCCTCCCTGGGTACTTACAATAGCGACATGGTCCGCAGGTTCCCGAACGGCGCCTCCGCGGCCTGGGCCAACCTGCCCCTCCGCGGCAAAGGCCTGGTGGTCGTGGCCATTCCCATGGCCGCGCTGTTGGCTGGCGCCCTGACCCACCTGATCAGTGAGCGCGCCTCCCTACAGGCAACAGCATGGGTCGCCCGCACCCAGGAGGTCCGCACCAGCATCGAGCGGGTGTCGAACAAGGTCATGGATGCCAATGGCGGGATCCGGGACTACCTGCTGAGGCGCGCCTGGTTCAGGACGATCCGTCGCAGGCCGTTCGGATGCACCGGATCATCGCCATCGTCGAGCGGGATCTCGATACCCTCACCACGATCCGCTACTCTCCCCCATCGAAGGGGACGCTCACCGGGGGCCAGCGGGAGTCCCTGACGACGAGCACGACTCTGCTGGACGCCCTGCGCGTGGAGTTTAGCGCGCTCCGGGATCAGGAGAACCGACTGCTGGCGGTGCGCACGACGCGCCTGGAGCGGCTGCACGGGCAGATTTCGGCCGCCATCGTCCTCAGCGTGGTGTTGGGGCTCTCCTGCGGGATCCTCGCGGCGTCCCTCTTCACCGCCGGGGTGACACGGCGGATCACGCGTCTGGAGGAAGACGCCGCACTGCTGGCTCAGGGGCTCGCCCTGGCGCCCGCGGCCGCCGGCCGTGACGAGATCGGCCGTCTGGGCCAGGCGCTCGAGCGGTCCAGCGTCCTGCTGATTCAGCGTGAACAGGAGATGCGCGGCGCCAAAGACGAGGCCGAAACGGCGAACCATCCTCGGCTTCGGGCAGCTGTTAGAGATGGACCACCTCTCCGCCGAGCAGCATGAGGGCGTGGAGCAGATCCTGCGGGGCGGACGGCACTTGCTCGGTCTGATCGACGAGGTGCTGGACATCGCCAAGATCGAGGCGGGCCGCCTCGCGCTTTCGACGGAGCCGGTGCGGATCAGCGAAGAGCTGCAGGAGACCCTTGATCTGATTGAGCCGATGGCCACCGCCCGGAACGTCCTGATCAACGGCGATCGGCAAGAGACGTGCCGCCGGCACGTCTTGGCCGACCGCCAGCGGCTCAAGCAAGTTTTGCTGAACCTCCTTTCCAACGCCGTCAAATACAATCGCCCGGGGGGCACGGTCACCCTCTCCTGCCAGGAATCGGGGAACGGCCGGTTGCGGGTCAAGGTGACCGATACAGGCCCGGGCATCCCGGCGGACAAGATGGAGCGGTTGTTCACCCCGTTCGACCGCCTCGGCGCCGAGCAGAGCGAGGTCGAAGGCACCGGGCTGGGCCTCAGCCTCTCAAAACGCCTCGCCGAGGCGATGGGCGGAACGCTTGGGATCGAGAGCACGCCTGGCCTGGGGAGCACCTTCTGGCTGGAACTGACGGTCGTGGAAAGCCCGTTGGAGCGATTCGAGAAGGCGCGTGAGCCCATCACCGCTCCGGCCGCCGGCACGCCCGCCGCGGCGGCCCGGGTCGTCCTTTATATTGAAGACAACTTCTCTAACCTCAGGCTGATCGAGCGGCTCCTCGCCCGCCGGCCGGAGATCCGGCTCATTCCGGCCATGCAGGGGCGCCTCGGAGTGCAGCTGGCGCGCGAGCACCGCCCCGACCTGATCCTCCTGGATCTGCAGCTTCCGGACATCTCGGGACACGACGTGCTGCGGCATTTGCGGGAAGCTCCCGAAACCCGAGACACTCGGATTATCGTGATCAGCGCCGACGCGACCCCCGGCCAGATTGACCGGCTGGTCGCCGCCGGAGCGTGGCGGTATCTGACCAAGCCGCTCGACGTCAAGAAATGCCTGGCCCTACTGGATGAAGCCCTGGCGACTCCAGAGACCGGCCGCGCCGGGAGAGACGCGTAGGGCCGCGCGCATGTGATCATGCAAAGAGAGCTGATCCGGAATGCCCGGATCCTGATCGTCGACGACCAGGAAGCCAACGTCCAGCTCCTCGAGCGTATCTTGGGGCGACGGGGGTATACCAACCTCAGGCGCCTGACCGATTCGCGCGAGGTCGCCGCGGTGTACAACGAATTCCGGCCCGACCTCCTCCTGCTGGACCTGCACATGCCCCACCAGGACGGCTTCACGGTCATGGATGGGCTCAAGGCGTTGATCCCGCCGGGTTCGTTCTTCCCCATTCTTGTGCTCACGGCGGATATCACCCCGGAGGCGAAGCAGCGGGCGCTGTCCATTGGGGCCAAGGACTTCCTCACCAAGCCCTTCGATCCGATCGAGGTGTTGCTTCGCATCGAGAACCTGCTCGAGACCCGATTTCTCCATCTCGCGCTTCGGGATCACAATCAGATGCTGGAGCAGCGGGTGGGTGAGCGGACGAAGGAACTTGAAGAGGCCCACTTCGAGATGCTCGAGCGCCTGGCCGTGGCCGCCGAGTTCCGCGACGACCAGACCGGCCAGCACACCAGACGGGTGGGCGAGACGGCCGCGATTCTGGCCCGAAACCTGGGGCTCGCTCGGGATCAGGTCGAGCTGATCCGGCATGCCGCTCCACTGCACGACGTGGGGAAGATCGGCATCCCGGACAACATTCTGCTGAAGCCGGGCCCGTTGACCCCGGAGGAATTCGAAGTCATCAAGACCCACACGACGATCGGCGCCAGGATCCTCGCGGGAGGGAAGTTTCCGCTGCTCCAGATGGCCGAGGAAATCGCTCTGTCGCACCACGAGCGCTGGGACGGGAAGGGGTACCCCCGGGGGCTCCGAGGGGAGGCGATCCCGCTGCCGGGCCGGATCGTGGCGCTGGCGGATGTGTTCGATGCCATCATCAGCA
>VBAN01000169.1 GCA_005882445.1 Candidatus Segetimicrobium genomatis
TTTTTGTCGAACGGGAGTACGACGCCAAGATCGTCGCGGAGCGCCTGGACGAATTGGCCTATCTCAACTCCGGCCTCGTGCTGACGCTGCTGGACGAGCGTACAGGAGAGAAGCAGGAGTTCGCCCACAAGGGCGGCCTGGTCGAGCTCGTCCGGGCCCACAACAAGAAGGGGGCGCTGGGCGATCCGATCTCCGTGCATCGCGCTCGCGACGGCGTCGAGGTCGACGTGGCCATCCAGTACAACAACGGCTATCTCGAGCACGTCTTCACCTACGTGAACACGATCAACACGACCGAAGGCGGCACGCACCTGGTGGGGTTCCGCTCCGCGCTGACCCGCAGCATCAACGACTATGCGCGCCGGCAGGGGCTGCTCAAGAACGGGGACCTGACCCTCCAGGGGGAGGACGTCCGCGAAGGTCTGACCGCCGTGCTCTCGCTCAAACTGCCCGAGCCTCAGTTCGAGGGCCAGACCAAGACCAAGCTCGGCAATCCCGAGGTGAAGGGGCTGGTGGAGTCGGTCGTTGGCGAAGAGCTGGCCGAATACTTCGAGGAGCACCCGGGGGATGCCAAGAAGATCGTCGCCAAGGCGATCCAGGCGGCCCGCGCCCGTGAGGCGGCCCGGCAGGCCCGCGACCTCGTCCGGCGCAAGAACGCCCTCGACATCAGCACGCTGCCGGGCAAGCTCGCCGACTGCGCCGAGAAGGATCCCACGAAGTGCGAGATCTTCGTCGTCGAGGGCGAGTCGGCGGGCGGCAGCGCCAAGGCCGGGCGGGACCGGCAGTTTCAGGCGATCCTGCCCATCCAGGGCAAGATCCTGAACGTGGAGAAGGCGCGGCAGGACAAGATGCTGGGCCACGAGGAGATCCGCGCGCTCATCACCGCCCTGGGCACGGGGATCGACAAGGAGTTCAACATCGACAAGCGGCGGTACGACCGCGTGATCCTCATGGCGGATGCCGACGTCGACGGCGCGCACATCCGGACGCTGCTGCTCACCTTCCTGTACCGCTACATGCCGGAGCTGATCGAGCGGGGCAAGGTGTACATCGCCCAGCCGCCGCTCTACCTGATCAAAGCCGGCAAGAAGCACCACTACGCCTACTCCGACGGCGAGCGGGACGAGGTAGGTCCAGCGGTACAAAGGCCTCGCCGAGATGAACCCGCAGCAGCTCTGGGAGACGACGATGAACCCTGAGCAGCGGACGCTCTTGCAGGTGGAGCTCGACCGCAGCGATGGCAACGCGGCCGAGGTGGACGAGTTGTTCAAGACGCTGATGGGGGACGAAGTCGAGCCCCGGCGGCAGTTCATTCAAAAGTACGCGAAGGAAGTGCGCAACCTCGACATCTAAGGCCGCCCGCACGACCTGACCATCGATCCGAGGAGTGATATGGCAGCGACCGAAGGGAACATCATCCAGCAACCGATCGGAAAGGAGATGCGGACATCGTATCTGGACTACGCGATGTCCGTTATCGTCAGCCGGGCGCTTCCGGACGTCCGGGACGGGCTCAAGCCCGTGCAGCGCCGCATTCTCTACGGCGCGTCCGAGATGGGCCTGGCACCCGACCGGCCGTACCGGAAGTGCGCGCGCGTCGTCGGGGACGTCATGGGCCGGTATCACCCGCACGGGGACGTGCCGGTCTACGAAGCCCTCGTCCGGATGGCGCAGGACTTCAGCTTCCGCTACCCGCTGATCGACGGGCAGGGCAACTTCGGCAGCGTGGACGGGGATCCGCCGGGGGCGATGCGCTACACCGAGGCGCGCCTCTCCCGGATGGCGATGGAGCTGCTCGCCGACATCGACAAAGAGACGGTGCCCTTCGTCCCCAACTTCGACCAGTCGATGCAAGAGCCGGTCGTGCTGCCGAGCCGGGTGCCCAATCTCCTGATGAACGGTGCCTCGGGCATCGCGGTGGGGATGGCGACCAACATCCCGCCGCACAACCTCGGCGAGCTGGTGGATGCCCTCGTCGCCCTCATCGACGATCCGGACCTCGAGCCGGAGGCGCTGCTCAAAATCGTCAAGGGGCCGGACTTTCCCACCGGCGGCCGGATCCTCGGCCGGGACGGCATCCGCGCCGCCTACCTGGAGGGGCGGGGCAGCATGATCGTCCGCGCCGAGACGGCGATCGAGGAACTGCGGGGAGGCCGGACGGCGATCATCGTCACCGAGCTCCCCTACATGGTGAACAAGGCCGCCATGGTCGAACGGATCGCCCAGCTGGTGCGGGAGAAGAAGCTCGGGGGGGTCTCCGACCTGCGCGACGAGAGCGACCGCCAGGGCATGCGCGTCGTGATCGAGCTGCGGCGCGACGTCAATCCCCAGATCGTGCAGAACCAGCTGTTCAAGCACACGCAGATGCAGACCACGTTCGGGGCGATCATGCTTGCCCTGGTCGACGGCGTCCCGCGGGTGCTGCCCCTCAAGCAGATCCTCGCGCACTACCTCGCCCACCGCAAGGTGGTCGTCACCCGGCGGACGGAGTACGAGCTGCGGAAGGCGAAGGCGCGCGCGCACATCCTGGAGGGACTCAAGACCGCGCTCAAATCCTTGGACGATGTGATTGCGCTGATCCGCAAGGCCACCGACGTGCCGGCGGCCCGGACCGGCCTGATGAGCAAGTTCAAGCTCAGCGAGCTGCAGGCCGACGCCATCTTGGAGATGCGGCTGCAGCGGTTGACCCAGCTCGAGCGCGAGAAGCTGGACGAGGAGTACAAGGAGCTGATCAAGGCGATCGCCCGGTACGAGGACATCCTGGGCGACGAGCACAAGGTGTTCGAGATCATCAAGGCTGAGCTGGTCGCGGTGAAGGAGCGGTTCGGCGACGCGCGGCGGACGCGGATCACCGGCAAGGACGCCGAGCTGGATGTGGAGGACCTGATCCCGGACGCCGAGGTGGTGATCACGCTGACCCACAACGGCTACGTGAAGCGGCTTCCGCTGGAGACCTACCGCCGGCAGAATCGCGGCGGGCGCGGCGTCATGGGCATGGGGACCAAGGAAGAGGACTACGTGGAGGTCGCCACCGTCACCACCAACCACGCCTTCGTCCTCTTCTTCAGCAACCGGGGCAAGGTCTACCGGGTGAAGGCCTACGAGGTGCCGGAGGCCGGCCGGACGGCCAAGGGCACGAGCCTCGTCAACCTCTTCAGCATCGCCCAGGGCGAGCGGGTCAACGCCATCATCCCCATCCGGTCCTTCGAGGACACGGGATATCTCTTCTTCGCGACCAAGCACGGCAACGTGAAGAAGACCGGCCTGATGGAGTTCATCAACGCCAAGCGCGCGGGCATCGCGGCGATCACCCTGGACAAGGACGACGAGCTGGTCGCGGTGCGCCTGACCGACGGGCAGGAAGAAGTGCTCCTGGCGACCCGGAACGGACAGGCGATCCGGTTCAAGGAAGCCAACGTGCGCGAGATGGGCCGGTCGGCGCGCGGCGTCATCGGCATCACCCTGCGCCGCGACGACGCGCTGGTCGGGATGGCGATCAGCAGCGAGGGCAAGTACCTGCTGGTCGCCACCGAGCTCGGGCTCGGCAAGCGCACCCTCCTCAGCGAGTACCGTCTGCAGCGCCGCGGGGGCTCGGGCGTGCGCAACATCCGGCTGACGGCCCGCACCGGTAAGGTGGCCGCGATCCGGGCGGTGGATGACGAGGGTGAGTTGCTGGTCATTACGGCCCAGGGGATCGTGAGCCGGCTCCTGGTCAAGGACATTTCGACGCAGGGACGCGAGGCCCAGGGGGTCAGGCTGCAGCGGCTCGATGAAGGCGACCGCGTGTCCGCGATCGCTCCGATCGCCGCCGCGGACGAAGGCGCCGACGGATAGGCGCGTCCCCGTCGCGATCCGCGCGGAACGTCAGGGACCGGGAGAACACTCCCGGTCCCTGAGTTTTGTCTTTGTCAAGGCCCGCGTGCGGCAGGGCTCCTGCGTTAACGGCGCTGACGGGCGCGAGTCGTCCGCGGCAGGGAGGGGCGTCGCCGGCCGGCGAATGGGAGGAAGGGCAGCGCCTTGATCGGACAGAAGTCGTGAGAGGATAAGAGCCGAAGGGCCATCGAAGCGTAGATTGACCACCCAGATCGGCCGGACGCCGCGGCGTCCGGGCAAGAAGGAGGGTCTTCAATGGATGCCGGAGTGCAGGGGATCGCGGCGCACCTCGACGAGACGTGGGATTCGCTGCTCAAAGCGGCGACCGAGGCGAACGATGTCGCCCTCCAGTGGGCGCCCGGCCCGGAGTTCAACTCCGTCGCGATCCTCCTTCGCCACCTGGCGGGCAGTGAGCGGTGGTGGATCGGTGAGGCGATTGGCGGGATCCCGAGCCGCCGTGTGCGCGATGCGGAGTTTCACCACGATCGCCCGCGCCGCGACGACGTGCTCCGCAGCGTGGAGGAGGCGCGGCGTCTCACCCGGCAGGTCCTCGGGGCGGTGTCGATGCGGGACCTGGAGGCGGAGACGACGCCGACGGTCACGGCCGGCAAGCCGCCCCGCCGGCCGACGAAGTTGTGGGCGCTGCTGCACTATCTCGAGCACCTCGGCTATCATCGCGGCCAGGCGCTGCTCTTGCTCAAGATGGCGCAGACCGCTCCTCGCGAAGCCAGCGCGCGCTGACGTGGAGTAGATCCATGCGTTGGGAGCTGTGCCGCAAGACGCATACCCGTCTCCAGCGGATTGCCAGCGCGCTCGGGTTCACGCACGTGGATCCCTCACGCATCTTCTGCGTCCGGGGCTACGGGTCGACATCGGAAGCGTGGGCGCGCATCTGGGGATTGCCGACGCTGTGGCAGCAGGTGCTGGAGACCCGCCCCGCGTACGTCGTCGAGATCATCGAGCCGGAGTTCAGCCGGCTTCCCACGGACGAGCAGGACCGCGTGCTGATCCATGAGCTCCTGCACATTCCCCGGACGTTCAGCGGAGCGATCAGACCGCACCGCACCCCGACCTTCCGGATCACCCGCCGCAGCGACGAGCAATTGTACCGCCGGCTCCTCGCCACCAGGCACGGTGCCCGACAGGTCCCCGCGGCCGGCCGCCGGGGCCGGGTCGTTGCCGGGAAAGGCGCCCCGACCCTTCTCCCGCCGCGCCCTTCCGCCGCCGCCCGCACCGCGCGGCGCCGCCGGCGGCCCCGCGGCCGCCGGTAGTCCCGGCCCCGCCGGCTCCCCGCGGCATCGACGCAGCGCACCCCCTCGCCGGTTACGGTCCCGCTTCTTCCCGGCGCGGAATCTCAACAAGCAGATGTTGCCCCCTGCGGGGGCTCCATACCGAACTGGAGCCAACGGCAAGCAGATGTTGCGCGCTCCGGGACTCCATGTCGATCGCCTCAAACATGCCGGCGAAGGGCATATCCGGTGTAGAATTGTATTCGGACCGAGCGGCAGCACATTTCTGTTGAGGTGCTCGATGTTCGAGAATGAGTTCAAGCTCCTGGTGCTCCTGACGATCGCCCTGCTCATCTTCGGTCCGTCGAAGATGGCCAGCCTCGGAGGGACAATCGGGAAATCGATCCGGGATTTCCGCAACGCCGTCCGGGGAGCGCAGGAGTCATTCAGGGAGCAAATGGCCGATCTCAAGGAGTCGGTCAAAGAGGCCGATCCCGCGGCGACCGATCCCGCGGTCCCCCCGGCGCTGCCCGCTCCCGACCCGGCGGCTCCGGGGGGGTTTCCCGCGACCGCCGAGTCCTCTGCCGGCGTGCCCGCCGCGGAGCCTCTCCACCGCCAAGTCCCCGTCGACCCCTCCGAGCATGAGGAACGCGACTCGCTGGCGTCGGAGCCGTCCGCCCAAGCGGTTCAGGAGCTCATCCAGCGCAAGGAATAGACCCCGGAGGCTGCGCGACGCGGTGGAACACCGCGGCAGGTTACTTTGTAAAGATTGGAAGTGTCCCCAGCGTGATGAGGGCGGGGTTCGTGTACCCCCCCTCTTCGTGCAGGACCGCGGCCCTGGCCACCACGCGCGCGCCCACCTGAGTCAGCAGCTCATCGGCGGCCCGGAGGCTGCCCCCCGTGCTCACGACGTCGTCCACCACTACGACCCGGCTCCCCCGCAGCCGCTCGGCCTCGGGGCCGTCGAGGACGAGGGTCTGCGTTGAAGCGGTGGTGATCGATTTCGCCTGCACGGTCAGCGGCCGCTTCATGTAGCCCTTCACGCTCTTTCGGAAGACGATGTACGGGAAGTACCGGCCGGCGACCGGGTCGGACAAATAGGTGGCGACCATATGGACGAGCGGGAGGGCTTTGGCCTCGATGGAGACCACGCAATCGAACTCGAACGGCTGGAGCCTGGCGGCGATCGCCCGGGCGCACGCATTGGTCAGCTCAACGTCCCCCCACAAGACGAACGCAGCGATCCACAGGGAGTCGGTGATGGGGACGAAGGGCAACCTGCGCCGGAACCCCACCACCTCGATCTCGTAGTACTCCTGCCCCTCGTATTTCATCTGCGCCCCCCGGCCGCACGCGTCGCCTGCGCCACACATTCTGGCATGCGGGGCCGCGGTCTGTCCAGCGGCGTCGCGGCGCTCACCAGGCGGGAGGCCGTCGGAGGGCGAATCGATCCGGCCCTACCTGCAGCCGCCGGGAATCGCCACGACACCCAGCTGCATGTCGGAGCCTTTCAGGCCTTGTTCCCTGTTCTTGATCACCACGACCTCATTGCCGTGGCTGTCGCACAGAATTTTTGTGTCCACCCAGTCCTGCCCCTCGGCCATCTTCCCGGCCAGGGTGATGGTCATCTTCACCGGTTCGTTGCTGACGGACGAAGCAGGATTCAGCAACACGCCGAACAACGTGGCGCCCATCAGAGCCAGGCCGACCAGGATTGTTCTCATGGTTTCACCTCCGTGGTATGTTGGACAAGGACCATAGTACCCTGCTTTCGCGAGGATCAGCCCTCGCGAGACGTCAGGAAGGATATGCATGGAGGCACCGATAAATAGAGGCTCTCTCAGAGATCTGGGAACCACGGTTGGCGAAATAGATCGGGGGGACCATACGGAGATCGACGGGGCGACCACGGTCGTCGGGGTCATCGGAGACGCGGTTCGGGGAAGCCTCTCTCCCCGGCTCCACAACGCGGCGTTCGCCGCCCTGGGGCTCAACTGGTGCTATGTCGGGTTCCGGGTGCCCCGGGATCGCCTGGAAGCGGCCCTCCGGGGGCTGGCCGCGCTCGGCGCCGCCGGCGCCAACATCACCGTCCCCCACAAAGAGGCCGCCCTCGCGTATCTCGACGAGACCACGGAGGACGCCCGCGTGATCGGCGCGGTGAACACCGTGCAGGTGGCCGGTGACCGCCTGATCGGCCACAACACCGACGCCGCCGGGCTGCTCGATGCCCTCCGGCTCGACGGCGGCGTGCTGCCGGCAGAACAGCGGGCCGTCATCGTCGGAGCGGGCGGCGCGGCGCGGGCCGCCGCGTTCGCCCTCGCCGGCGCCGGGGCGGGCGCCGTCACCATCATCAACCGCAACTGGGATCGCGCCGCCGCGCTGGCGGATGCCGTCCGGCGGACCGTCACATGCGCGGTCGACGCGGTGCCGCTCGACGGCGCCGGGGTCGCCGGGACGCTGCGCGAGGCGACCCTCCTGGTGCAGGCGACGACGGCCGGCGCCGGCGGTCAGCGCGCGCTGTCGGCGGTCCCCGGGACCCTGCTGCATCCCGGGCTGTTCGTGATGGATATGGTCTACGATCCTCGAGAAACGGTCCTGCTGCGCGAGGCGCGCGCGGCGGGATGCCGCACGCTTGGAGGCCTCCCGATGCTCCTCTACCAGGGCGCCCGCGCCTTTGAGATCTGGACCGGCCGCCAGGCCCCCCTGCAGGTGATGCGCGACGCGTTGGGCCTGCCGCGGGAAGCGGCCTCGAAATCTTAGGAGCATCGCCGGTGCTGCGGTTTCTGACCTCAGGCGAATCGCACGGGCGGGGCCTGCTGGTCGTCCTCGAGGGGATCCCGGCGGGCCTTCCCCTGAGCGAGGAGGACATCACCGTCCAACTCGCCCGCCGGCAGCGCGGCTACGGCCGCGGCGGGCGGATGCAGATCGAGCAGGACCGGGCGGAGATTTATGCGGGCGTGATGAACGGCACGACGATCGGGGCGCCGGTCGGCCTGCACATCGGCAACAAGGACTGGCGCAAGACGGAGCCTCCGCTCACCCGGCCCCGGCCCGGACACGCCGATCTCGCCGGCGCCCTCAAGTATCACTTCGATGACGTGCGGCGGGTGCTCGAGCGGTCCAGCGCCCGCGAAACGGTCGCCCGCGTCGCGGCGGGCGCGATCTGCCGGGCCCTCCTCGCCGAGTTCGGCATCACCCTGGCGAGTCACGTGGTGGAGCTCGGCGGGATCGCGATCGGCCGCCGCCCGGACCGCTATGAGGACATCCCCGCGCTCGCCGAAGCGTCCCCGCTGCGGTGTGTCGACCCCGAGGCCGAGGCGCGGATGATCGCCGCCATCGACAAAGCTCGGGAGGCGGGCGATACGCTGGGCGGCGTCTTCGAGGTCGTGGCACTCGGCCTCCCCGTCGGGCTCGGCACCTATGTGCACTGGGATCGACGGCTGGACGGCCGGCTCGCGCAGGCGCTGATGTCCATCAACGCCATCAAGGGCGTGGAGATCGGCGAGGGATTTCAGGAGGCGCGGCTGCCGGGCTCGTCCGCGCACGAAGAGATCTTCTACGATCCGGAGCGCGGGTTCCACCGGGCGACGAACCGGGCCGGGGGCACCGAAGGCGGCATGTCGACCGGAGATCCGCTCGTCGCCCGGGTCGCGATGAAGCC
Source organism: Candidatus Segetimicrobium genomatis (assembly GCA_005882445.1). GTDB lineage: Bacteria > Sysuimicrobiota > Sysuimicrobiia > Sysuimicrobiales > Segetimicrobiaceae > Segetimicrobium. Next base: position 8,764 of record VBAN01000169.1, read on the forward strand.
GCTCAGCACCCTGCGCAGCCCGCTCGCGTCCGTGGATATCGTCACCAAAGAGCGCGTGGAAGCCGCGGTGGTCCGCAGCGACGTCACCGCCGTGCCCTCGGCCGGGGTGATCGGCGAAGCCATGGTCGCGTTTGTCCTGGCGGACGCGATGGTCGAGAAATTCGGCGGGGACAGCCTCGACCAGATGCGCGTCGCCTACGACGCGCATCGGCGCTGGGTCCGGCGCGGTCCCCCCGCGCCTGCGGGGTGACCGCGCGCGTGCCGCCCAACATCGTCCTCATCGGCTTCATGGCGACGGGCAAGACCTCGGTGGGCCGGATCGTCGTGGCCCGGCTCGGCCGTCCCTTCGTGGACACCGACGCGCTGATCGAGGCGCAGGCCGGCCGGTCTGTCCCGCGCATCTTTGCCGAGGACGGCGAGGCGGCGTTTCGCAGGCTCGAGGCCGAGGCCGTGGTTCGGGCGGCGGCGCCGGGCGGGAGCGTCATCGCCACGGGGGGCGGCGTCGTCCTCAGCCGCGAGAACATGGCCCGCCTGCGGCAGCATGGGTTGATCATCGCGCTCTGGGCCGACCCCAAGGCGATCCTCGCGCGGGTGGCGCCCGGCGGGGATCGCCCGCTGCTGGGCGACGATCCCGAGCGCCGCGTGCACCGCCTGCTCGAAGAGCGGAGCGAGTTCTACCGGAAGGCCGACTTCATCGTGGAGACCTCAGCGCTTTCCGCCGATGCGGTGGCCGATCGGGTGATCGGCTTCGTTCTTGCGCGCGAGGACGCGCTCCGCGGGGCTGCCATGTCGGGCCCCGCGCGTCCCGGCGCCGGATCGGCCGGGGACCGCCCGGCCGCCGGCGCGGCCAGGGCGGTCCGGGTGGACCTCGGCCCGCGCGGGTACGACGTCTGGATCGGCGGGGGGATCCTGGTGGAGGCCGCGGCGTACCTAGAGCGGTGCGGCCTCCGCGGCCGGCTGGCGCTGCTCACGCATCCGCGCATCGAAGCGCTGTACGGCCGCCCGCTCGCCGGGCGGCTCCGCAAGGCCGGGTACGAGGTGGTTCCCGTCATCGTGCCCCCGACCGAATCCAGCAAGAGCCTGCGCGTCGCGGCGCGGGTGTTCGATCGGTTGGTGGATGCCAGGTTCGACCGGAGCTGCGCGCTGCTGGCTCTGGGCGGCGGAGTGGCGGGAGATCTCGGCGGGTTCGTCGCGGCCACCTTTCTCCGAGGGATCGCCTGGGTCTCGGCGCCGACGACCCTGCTCGCGCAGGTGGATGCCAGCATCGGCGGCAAGACGGGGATCAACTTCCGCGCCAAGAATTTGATCGGGGCCATCCACCAGCCCACGGTCGTCCTCACGGATACCGACACGCTCCGCTCGCTACCACCGCGCGAACTGCGCTCGGGGTTGGCCGAGGTGGTCAAGACCGGCGTGATCGGCGCTCCCGACCTGTTCGACTACGTGGAGAGCCACGCGGCAGAGTGCCGCCGCCGGGACGCCGCTGCGCTCGAGTGGATCGTGGCCCGGTGCGCGGCCTACAAGGCGGACGTGGTGGCCCGCGACGAGCGGGAGGCGGGTCCGCGGATGGTGCTCAACTACGGCCACACCATCGGCCATGCGATCGAGGCGGCGGCGTCCTGGGCTGTGCGCGCCGGCGCTCCTCGACCGCCAGACGCGACTGCTGGAAGCGCTGGGCCTGCCTGTCCGGCGGGCGGCGCTCTCTCGCGGGAAGCCGCCGGCGCCGCGCGCGGTGCGGGCGGCGATGGCGCATGACAAGAAGGCCGCCGCCGGCCGGCTGCGGTTCGTGCTCCCGCAGGCGCCGGGCCGGACGGTCATCCGGGACGACGTTCCCCCGGCCTTCATCGAGGAGGTCCTCGCCGATGGCTAAGGTGCTGGTGATCCACGGTCCCAACCTCAACCTGCTCGGGCAGCGGCAGCCGGACATCTACGGCACGACGACGCTCGCCGAGATCGACCGCCGGCTCGTGGCGCTGGCGCGCGCCGAAGGGGCCGGCGTCGACACGTATCAGAGCAACCACGAGGGAGCGATCATCGACCGACTGCACGCCGCGCAGGGGCGGTACGACGCGATCGTGCTCAACGCGGGAGCCCTGACCCACTACAGCTACTCGCTGCGCGATGCGATCGCGGGGATCCCGGTGCCGGTGATCGAGGTGCACCTCTCGAACATCCATGCCCGCGAAGCGTTCCGGATCTCCGTGATCGCCCCTGTCGTCCGGGGGCAGATCGGCGGATTTGGCGTGGACAGCTACCTGCTGGGGCTCCGCGCCGCGCTGGCCATCGCCGCCCGCGCATCCCACGCCGATCCGGGCGGCTCGGATGGCGCGGCGTCCGTGACGGACGAGCCGGCGCGCCGGACGCCGTCCGGCGGCGCATCGCCGCGTCAGCGCGCCCGGCAAAGGAGGCCCTGAGGGCCCGTCGAAGCAACAGCCAGCCCGCGCGCCTGACTCTGTCAACCGGCGCCGCGGGGCCGGCAGGAGGATACCATGCGGTTCCGCGGGGTTCGGGGGGCGATCACGGTCGACGCGAACACGGAACAGGCGATCCTTGATGCCACGCTGGAGCTCCTGCGGGCGATCATCCGGATGAACGAGGTGGACGCCGACGACGTGGCGGGTGTGCTCTTTACCGTCACTTCGGACCTGAACGCCGCGTTTCCCGCCGAGGCCTGCCGGCGCCTGCCGGGCTGGACGCACGTGCCGCTGATGTGCGCTCAGGAGGTGCCGGTGCCCGGCGCCCTGCCGCGGTGCGTGCGGATCCTCATGCTCATGAACACGACCAAGACCGCGGCGGAGGTCCGGCACGTCTACCTCCGCGACGCCGAGCGTCTCCGCCCCGACCTCACGCGATCGTGACCCCGTTGGTCGTCTCCCCGGGGCGCGCGCTCCAGGGCGTGCTCCGCGTGCCGGGGGATAAGTCCATCTCGCACCGAGGGGCGATCCTCGGCGCCATCGCGCACGGCACCACGCGGGTGACAGGGTTCCTTCAGGCGGAG
>VBAN01000181.1 GCA_005882445.1 Candidatus Segetimicrobium genomatis
CGGGCGAGGCCTTCGACAAAGTTGCCCGGGCGCTCGGGTTGGGGTACCCGGGCGGCCCGGCGATCGACCGGGTGGCGAGGACGGGGCGGCCGGATGCGGTCAAACTCCCGCTGCCGTTTGCGACGGAGGCCAGCTTCGATTTCTCCTTCAGCGGCCTCAAGACCGCGGTCGTGCGGCTCCTGATGGCCGCCCCCAGCGGGGCCGGCGCCCCGGGGGGTGGCGCGGTGGACGGAGTGTTTGCCGCGGATATCGCGGCGGCGTTCCAAGAGAACCTCGTCGAGGTGCTGGTGGCGAAGACCGTCCGGGCGGCCCAGGGGAGGGGAGTGCGTTCGGTGCTGCTGGCGGGCGGGGTGGCGGCGAACTCGCGCCTCCGGTCCCGGATGGAGGGCGCCGTCGCTGCGCTTGGGCTGGCGTGCCACGTGCCCCCGCTGTCCTTGTGCACCGACAATGCCGGCATGATCGCGGCGGCGGGGGCGGCGAGGCTGGCCCAGGGCTTCCGGTCGTCATGGCGGCTCGGGGCCTACGCCGATCTCGACCTCGGTGTGGACATGCCTGAGACGACAAAGGCGCCGGGCGTCATCCCGTGACCAGAACGGATGTTTCAATCTTTCCTAAACTTTTAATCGGACGAGGGCGGACGAGCGCGGGGGAGATCTGGGGCACGTACCCCGGATTTTCGGGCCAATTTGGGGTTGCCTGGATCCCGTGTATTTCCCTATAGTGAGAGATGGATTAGCACTCTCTCCCTGTGAGTGCTAAGACTTTCGCAGAGGAGGCACGTATGAACCTGAAGCCCCTGGGGGATCGGATCGTGGTGAAGGTCATCGAGGAACTGGAACGGACGAAGGGCGGCATCGTGCTGCCGGATACCAATGGAGATCAAGGTCGGAGACCGCATCATCTTCGCCAAGTACTCCGGCAGCGAGTTCAAGCTGGACGACGAGGAGTACCTCATTCTCCGAGAGAGCGATGTCCTCGCGATCGTGACGCGCGAAAGAGCCAAGGCGAGAGCCTAGAGGGGAGCAGCAGCATGCCGAAAATGCTTTTGTACCATGAGGAGGCGCGGCGCGCCCTGGAGCGGGGCGTGAATCGCCTGGCCGATGTCGTGAAGATCACGCACGGCCCCAAGGGGCGCAACGTGGTGCTCGAAAAGAAGTTCGGCTCGCCCACGATCACGCACGACGGCGTGACGGTGGCCAAGGAGATCGAGCTCGACGACCCCTTTGAGAACGCCGGGGCGCAGCTGGTGCGCGAGGTCGCGACCAAGACCAACGACATCGCCGGGGACGGGACGACGACGGCCACCGTGCTGGCCCAGGCGATGGTCAATGAGGGCTTCAAGAACGTCGCCGCGGGCGCCAATCCCATGGCGCTCAAGCGCGGGATCGACCGGGCGGTCGAGGCGGTCGTGGAGGCGCTCCGCGCCCAGGCGAAACCGGTCGAGACGAAGGCGGCCGTGGCGCAGGTCGCCAGCATCTCCGCCCACGACGAGTCGATCGGCCAGTTGATCGCCGATGCGATGGACAAGGTCGGCAAAGACGGCGTCATCACGGTGGAAGAGTCCGAGGGCATGGAGACGACGGTGGAGACGGTCGAGGGGATGGAGTTTGACAAGGGCTACATCTCGTCGTACATGGTCGCCGACCCCGAGAAGATGGAAGCCATCCTGGAGGACGCGTACATCCTGATCACCGACAAGAAGATCAGCGCGGTCAAGGATCTCCTGCCCGCGCTGGAGCGCATCGCGCAGGTCAACAAGCCCCTGCTGGTCATCGCCGAGGAAGTGGAGGGCGAAGCGCTCGCCACGCTCGTGGTGAACAAGCTGCGCGGGACGCTGCAGGCGGTGGCGGTGAAGGCGCCGGCGTT
>VBAN01000173.1 GCA_005882445.1 Candidatus Segetimicrobium genomatis
GGGCGCGGGCGGCGGGGAGCGAACGAGCCTCTACCGGCACCGCGCGCCTATGCGAATACCCCGCATCAGGAATCCCCCAAGTGCCGGAGAACGGATGCCCGCATGGATGAGGCCGGCAAATCCACCGCGTACATGCAGCGCGCCCGCCGGGTCTTCCCCGGAGGGGTCAACAGCAACATCCGCCTGCTGGAGAAGCCCTATCCGCTGACCTTCACCCGGGGCCGCGGGGCGATCCTGGAAGACGTGGACGGCCGGACCTACATCGATTACGTCTTGGGCATGGGGCCGGTCATCCTCGGGCACGCCGATCCTGCGGTGACCCGGGCGATCGTCGAGACGGTGGAGCGGGGTCTCGTCTTCGCCGGGCAGCATCCGCTCGAGGCCGAAGCGGCGGAGCGGATCTCCGCCGCGGTCCCGTCGGTCCAGGCCGTCCGCTTCACCTCCTCAGGATCCGAGGCGGTGCATGCGGCGCTCCGCATCGCGCGCGCGGCCACCGGGCGATGGAAGGTGGCGCGGTTCGAGGGCCACTACCACGGCTGGCTGGACACGATCTACGTCGGGGAACGGCCGGAACCGGAAGGGCCGGTGGCGCCCGCGATCCCGGGCACGCGCGGCCAGCCCCTCGCCGCGGTGCAAGACCTCATCGTGCTCCCCTGGAACGATGCGGACGCCGTCCGCGCGGCCGCGCGCCTCTACCGAGGGCAGATCGCCGCGGTCATCCTCGAACCGATCCTCTGCAACACGGGCGTGATCCCGCCCAAGCCGGGATACGTCGAAGCGATCCGCGCATGGTGCGACGCCGAGGGCGCCGTGCTGATCTTCGACGAGGTGATCACGGGGTTCCGCGTCGCCCTCGGCGGGGCGCAGGCGCTGCTGGGCATCACCCCCGACCTCACCGTGTTCGGCAAGGCCATCGCGAACGGATTTCCGTTGAGCGCGGTCGGAGGCCGGCGCGACCTCATGGAGGTGCTCGCCGGCGGGGTCCTGCACGGCGGGACGTACAACGGCAACCCGCCGGCGATGGCGGCGGCCCGGGCCACCCTCGACGCTCTCTCGGCGGGCGGGGGCGCGATCTACGCGAGTATCGCCAGCACCGGGCGCGCGCTCATGGACGGCCTGCGGCAGGCCGGAGCGGATGCCGGCGTCCCGGTGCTCGTGCAGGGGTCCGGTCCCGTGTTCCACGTGTGGATCTCGCCCCGCAGCGCCATCGAGGATCCGCGCACGGCGCGGATGGAGGGCGCCCCCGCGTACGCGGTGTTCATCGAATCCCTGGTCCGGCACGGCGTGCGGCCGGTTCCCGGCGGGCGCTGGTTCGTGAGCGCGGCGCACACGTCCGAGCACGTGGCGCAGACTCTACAGGCCGCGCGGTCGGCCTTCGCCGACGTCCGGGCCACGCTCCGCTCCTGAGGACCTGGTTCCGGCAGAAGATCTTAAAGCGTTATCTCGGCGACGGCCGCCTCAGCATCTTCGCGTTTTCGTCCAGCATCGCCTGATAGACTTTCGTCGAGAGCGTGTACCGAAAGTAGTAGTCTTGAAGATCGCTGGCGTACACGTTCACGCCGAAGGGAAACGTACTGGTGTGCGACCGGACGATCTCGGAGACCGCCGCGTCGACCGAGACCCGCGGGTTCGCCCGGTGCCGCTCCACCCCCTGCTGCGTCGTCGCGCCCGCGAGAAACCCCGCCACGTAGGCCAGCCGCGCCGCCTGCGGCATGGCTTCCCAGTCGCGGCCGTCGTATCCGAGCCCGTGGGGATCCTCGACGGCCCCGGTCGCCGAGACCATCACCATCGTCACCACCAGGACCGCACCCAGCACACAGGTCCCGCGCGTCATCCCTGCCACGCTGCGCCCCCTCTGCCGCCGGTGCCCGCGCGCGACGGGCGGGCGCGCGCGGCGGCCGGCTGGTTTAGCCGCCTACTTGATCGTGACGGCCGGCATGCCGGCGCCCGGGGTCACGTCAAACCGGTCCCACATGCCCGAGATGCCGTGGCTGGGCACTGGGATCGCCGGGGGCTCGATCCCCTGGGGCGGGATCTTGCCGGTGTCCCGGATCACCTCGAGACTGTGGGGGAGCGCCCCCGCGCCGCTGTTCACGAAGTCGATATGGACCCGCCACCCGGCGGGGACCGTAACCGTCATGCGGCCGTTGGCGTAGCCGTTGAAGTTGAGCGTGCCGTTGGCTCCCCCCTGGGACGCCGTCACGGTGAACGACGCCAGCTTGTGCGCCGCGTCAACGCGCATCCACGGCGGCGCGCCCGCCGACACCACCGCGGACCGGCCTCCGGCCCCCAGCACCCCGCCGGCCAGCAGCGCCGCGCCCGCAGCCAGCCAGACAATTCTGTAATGGCGCATCTCGTCCCCTCCAACAGCGCGGCCCGGGATGCGGCCGCCGGGTGCGCGGCGGCCGCGGACCCCGGGCCGCTGATCCCGAGCCTCGGGCGTCAGTGCTTCGGCAACCCGAACACGATCAACGCATCTCCATACGGATAACTGATCTGGAAGTTCCCGCCGGCGGCGACGGCGATGAATTCCTCACCGTCCAGTTCGAACGCCATCGGCGCCGCGTTGACTCCTGCCCCGGCCTGGAACTGCCAGAGCTGATCCCCGGTCTTGGCGTCGAACGCATCGAAGTTCCCGTTGCCTTCGCCCGTGAACACGAGTCCGCCCGCGGTGACGGACGATCCGCCCATCATCGGCTGGTCGACCTTCTTCTGCCAGGTCACCTTCCCGGTGTTGGTGTCGATCGCGGTAAACGTCCCGAACTGCTTTTCGGACGCGATGCTCGTGAACGCGCTCCCCAACCACAGCTTGGATTTCTGGTACGGAACGGAATGGACCGCGTACGTCATCGGCTGCTCCAGCGCCGCGATGTACACGTTCTGCGTCTGCGGGCTGTAGGAGGACGGCGACCATTCCGCGCCGCCGTTCGCGCCCGGCAGCATCCGGACCCCCTGGGCGGTCGGCGGGGCGAAGAGGTTTTCGTGGCGGACGAACTCCTGGCTGCGCAGGATCCGCTCCCCGGTCTGCCGGTTGAGGATGTAGAACCACCCGGTCTTGCCGGCGGCGCCCACCGCGTGGACGGTCTGGCCCCCAACGGTCACATCGAACAGGAGCGGCGGGCTCGTCTGGTCGAGATCCCACACGTCGTGGGGAACCTCCTGATAGTACCAGGCCAGCGTGCCGTTGGCCGCATTGACGGCCACGATCGACTCCGTGTAGAGGTTGTCGCCCGGCCGGATCCCGCCGTCCAGATCGGGGGACGGGTTCCCGACCCCAAAGTAGATCATGTTCAGGTCGGGATCGGCCGCCGGGGTCACCCAGGTCGAGCCGCCGCCGCGCTTCCAGGCGTCCTGGTACTGGGGCCAGGCCGCCTTTTCCTTGGCGATATCCCGGTGCAGCGGGTCACCTTCCGGGGTGGTCGTCGCCCACTTGCCCTCCCACCCCGTGTCGGGGGTCAGATAAAAGCGCCACAATACCGCTCCGGTCTTCGCATCGTGCGCCTGGAGGTATCCGCGGACGCCGTACTCGGCGCCCGAGGTGCCCACGATCACGATGTTCTTGTAGACGAGCGGCGCAATCGTCATCGCATAGCCCAGCGTCGGGTCGGCGACCTGCTTCGCCCACGCGACCTTGCCGGTTGCCGCATCGAGGGCGACCAGCTGCGCGTCGAGCGTGGCCATGTACACCATGCCGTAGCCGAGCCCCACGCCCCGGTTCACCGGGCCGCAGCAGAAGATCTCCGTCCCGCCCAGCTTATGGTCGTACCGCCAGAGCTGCTTCCCCGTCCGGGCGTTGAGCGCGAACAGATGGTTGTAGGCCGTCGTGATGTACATGACGCCGTCGGAGACGACCGGTGTCGTTTCGAACGACGCGACGATGCCCGTCTGGAAGATCCAGCGGGGGACGAGCTGCGACACGTTGGACGTGTTGATCTGGTCGAGCGCGGAGTAGCGATCGTTGGTGTAGTCGTGGCCGTACATCAGCCACTCTCTGGCATTGCCCGCAGCGGCGAGAAGCGCCGGTCCGTCAGGCATCATCCCCTGGGCCTGCACCGCCGCATGACGCGGCC
>VBAN01000172.1:0-1255 GCA_005882445.1 Candidatus Segetimicrobium genomatis
GCCGGGCAAGCTGCTCGACGTGGGCTGGCACCTCATCCTGCCGACGATCGCGCTCGGCGTCTTCTCGGTCGGGGGGCTGATGCGGTACATGCGCACCAATCTCCTCGATGTCCTGCGGGCGGACTACGTGAAATCCGCCCGGGCCAAGGGGGTCCCCGAGCGTCGCGTGATCTTGCGCCATGCGGTCAGGAACGCCATCAATCCCCTGGTGACCCTCTTCGGGTTTGAACTGGGCGGCCTCCTCAGCGGCGCCGCCTTCGTGGAGAACATCCTCGGGTACCCGGGGCTCGGCCGGCTGATCCTGGAGGCCATCGCCGACATCCTGCTCGCCTATGTGGATCCCCGGATCCGGTATGAATAGAGGGCGCGGCCGCTGATGATCCACGACATCGTCGCGGCGCGGGCGGCTGAGCAGCGGCAGCGGGAAGCAGCGCGGGCCCGGACGCCGCTCCAGCTGGCCTGGCGGCAGCTCCGGCGGTACAAGCTCGCCCTGATCAGCGGCGTCGCCCTCGCGGTCGTCTACGTGATCATGCTGTTCGCGGAGTTCGTGGCCCCGTACGGCCTCGACTTCACCGATCGGCGCCTGTTCTACGCCCCTCCCGTCGGCGCGCACCTGATCGACGCCCAGAGGCGGTGGCACGCGCGCCCGTTCGTGTACGCCTACCGGCTGGTCGACCCAGGCCTGCGGATTTACGGGCCGGACACCTCGCGGACCTACGACATCCACTTCTTCGCTCACGGCCCGCGGTACCGTCTCCTCGGGTTTGTTCCGACCGACGTCCACCTGATGGAGGTCGACGCCCCGGCGCGGCTGTTTCTGTTCGGCAGCGATCAGTTCGGCCGGGACCTCCTCTCCCGGATGCTCTACGGGAGCCGGGTGTCGCTCTTGATCGGCCTCATCGTCGTCCTGATCACCTTCCCGATCGGCCTCGTCCTGGGCGGGATCGCCGGATTCTACGGGGGGATCATCGACAACGTCCTCATGCGCGCCGTCGAGGTGCTGGCGTCGTTTCCGACCTTCTACCTCCTGCTCACCCTGGCCACGGTCCTGCCGGCGACCCTCAGCAGCGCGGCCCGGATCTTCATGATCGCCGCGGTGTTCAGCCTGGTCGGATGGGGAGGGCTGGCGCGCATCATCCGGGGGCTGGTCCTCAGTATCCGCGAACTGGAATTCGTCCTGGCCGCCCGGGCGGCGGGGTTGAGCGACCTGCGCGTGATCATCCGGCACATCCTGCCCAGCACCACGTCGTACGTG
>VBAN01000172.1:1265-2480 GCA_005882445.1 Candidatus Segetimicrobium genomatis
ACGCTGACGATCCCCGGGGTGATCTTGGGCGAGAGCGGGCTGTCGTACCTCGGGATCGGGGTCCAGGAGCCCAGCACGAGCTGGGGACTGCTGCTGGCGCAGGCCCAGAGCGTCGAGGTGTTCACGCAGTTCCCCTGGCTGCTGCTCCCGGGGCTCGCCATCGTGCTGGTGATCCTCTTCTACAATTTCCTCGGCGACGGCGTCCGCGACGCCCTCGACCCCCGGCAGCGGTCCACGTGAGGCTTCCCGTCCGCCCCCGGCCACGGCGTCCATTCTGGATCGTCCCGCTTGCCGCTGCCCTGGTGCTCGCGGCAGGCGGGGGCTGGCTGCTTTGGAACCGGATCGCCCAGGTCCAGGAGGGCGTGGTTTCGCCCGCGGTCCCTCCGGGCGTCACCCGGGATCCGGCCACCCGCGCGAGAGGGGCCGTGGTCAGCCTCTCCGGGCAGGAGAGCCATCCTCGGGTGACGTACGACCCGCCGTCGGGGACCGTCACGGCGGAGTTCCAGTCGAAGTACTACGATCCCGCCCACGATGCCAAGTACAACCGGCAGTACCTGGCGACCGAAGGCCGGCTCGTGGTGCAGTTGATGCTCTACAACGTCCCCGAGATCAGCCGCGCGGTCGCGGAACTCTACAAGGGAAACCGATTGCTCGCCACCGTGAGCGGCGCGCAGGGGGACGCGTACAACGACTACACCGTCGAGTACGCCCGAGGCCTCCCGTAGCGAGGGTACCGGCGCTCAGCCCGCGGCGGGCGGCGGTTGACCCGCGACCCCGCGAGCAGGGCCGCGAAACAGGGAGCGAGAAGGGAGAGCGTCCGGCCCCGGCGCGGATGCGCGTCTGGTCGAGATGATGACGGTCCGGGTGGCGGAAGATCTGGGGGGTGGAACCGTGGGCAGGCTCGGGCGGGCGTTGATGGCGGTTCTCACGGCGGGGGGACTCCTTGGCATCGGCTGGCCGGCGGCTCCGGGCCAGGCGGCCGGCCCGAAGGACGAAGTCGTGATCGGCATCTCCCAGGAGCCCGACATCCTGGTCCCGGGATTGGGCGGGAATCTCGCCGTGAGCGGCGAGGTCATCATGGCCTTGTTTGTCGCGGGCGCCTTCTGGAACGACGAGTTGAAGCTCGCCCCGGTCGCGGCGAAGGAGATCCCGACGCTGGAAAACGGTCTGTGGAAGCTCCTCCCCGGCGGGAAGATGCAGGTCACCTGGCACCTG
>VBAN01000172.1:2560-10820 GCA_005882445.1 Candidatus Segetimicrobium genomatis
GGTGGACGCGGAGTATTACGTGTTCACCCACCGGGCGGTCATGAACGACAAGGTGCCCGTCATCGACCGCGTCGTCGAGAAACACATCGAGAACATCTACGCGCCCGCCCCCGACACCATCGTCGTCACGTACAAGGACCACTTTGCGTACGCCAACACCGACGTCATCGAGTGGGGGCCCTGGCCCAGGCACCTGCTGGAGAAGGCGTACCACGACAATCCGGGCGGCCTGGATAAGCTGCCGTTCGGCAGCGACCCCCGGGTCACGATCGGCAACGGACCGTACCGGCTCGTCTCCTGGCAAAAGGGGTCCTCCATCGTCGCCGAGGCTAATCCCAACTATACGCTGGCCGCGCCTCGGGTGAAGCGGATCGTCTGGCGCGTGGTCTCGGACACGAACACCCTCGGCGCCAACATGCTCTCCAGCGCGATCGATGCGATCAGCCCCATCGGGATCACGTTCACCCAGGGGGTGCAGCTCGAGGAGCAGGTCGCCCAGCGCCGGCTCGCCCAGAAGGTGTTGTTCACCCCCGGGATGGTCTGGGAGCACATCGATCTGAACCTGAACAATCCGAAGTTCAAGGACAAGCGGGTCCGTCAGGCGCTCCTGTATGCGCTCGACCGGCAGGCGCTGGTGGATGCCCTCTTCGGGGGAAAGCAGGCGGTGGCCAACAGTTACCTGCCGCCCAAGCACTACGCCTACGATACATCCATGCCGAAGTACACGCACAATCCGGAACGGGCGAAGCAGCTGTTTGCGGAGGCGGGGTGGACCCCCGGGCCGGACGGGATTCTGCGCAATGCCCAGGGCGAGCGGTACACGGTCTCGCTCGGCACCACCGCCGGCAACCGCGTCCGCGAGGACGTGGAACAGATTCTCCAGAATCAATGGCGGCAGGTCGGGGTGGACCTCAAGATCACCAACCAGCCGGCGCGCGTGTTCTTCGGCGAGACGACGCGGCACCGCGATTTCGACATGGCCATGTACGCCTGGGTGCAGAAACCGACGGAGGATGGCGAGACTCTGTTCACCACAGACAACATCCCGTCGGCCCAGAACGCCTACAACGGCCAGAACTTCCCGGGCTACTCCAACCCGGAGATGGACAGGCTGCTGCACGCCGTTCCCACCGAGCTCGATCAGGCCAAGCGGGCGGCGATGCTCAAGCGGACGCAGGCGCTCCTCGCCGATGAGCTCCCCGTCCTCCCCCTGTACTTCCGGGCGGACGTCACGGTGATCAAAAACGGGTTTCAGAACTGGAAGCCGACCGGCGTCGGGCACAACGGCCAGGTCACCTGGAACGCCAGCCGGTGGGCGTGGGGCGCGCAGTAGCGAGACGACCGCCGGCGGGCCCGGCGCCGGGGATGAGATGCAGCGGTATGTGATCCGCCGGCTCGTGCAGATGGTCCCGATCCTCCTCGGGATCTCAATTGTGGTCTTCGCGCTGCTGGCGGCGGCGCCCGGCGACCAGGTGGACCTGCTGCTCTCAGGCGTCCCGGGGATCACCCCGGCCGACGTCATCCGGCTCAAGCACGTCTACGGGCTGGATGAGCCGCCGCACATCAGATACGTGAAGTGGCTGGAGCGGGCGGCGCAGGGCGACTTCGGCTGGTCCCGGACGTACCGGGAGCCGGTGTCCACCCTGATCCTGGACCGGTTGGGCAACACCGTCTCGCTGGCGGCCGGGGCGCTCGTCCTCGCCCTGGCCGTGGCGGTCCCTGTCGGGATCTACTCTGCCCTCCATCAGTACTCGGCCCTGGACTACGCCGCGACGCTCTTCACCTTCTTCGGCGTCAGCGTCCCCGTGTTCTGGTTTGGGATCATGCTGATTTACCTGTTCGGGGTCAACTGGCACCTCTTGCCGCCGGGCGGGATCAACAGCCCGGGGGTGACGCCGGGGCTGCCGCTGGTGGCCGACCGCCTCAAATACCTGCCGCTCCCCACGCTGGCGCTGGGGCTGGTCTTCATGGCGAGCTTCACCCGGTACACACGCAGCAGCATGCTGGAGGTCGTCCGGCAGGATTTCGTCCGGACCGCGCGCGCCAAGGGGCTCCCTGGCCGCGTGGTCATCCGCCGGCACGCGCTGCGCAACGCGCTGATCCCGCTCGTGACCGTCCTCGGGGTGGCCGTCCCGGGGATCCTGGCGGGCGCGCCGTTGACGGAGACGGTATTTTCCTGGCCCGGCGTCGGCAAACTGCTGGTGGATTCCACGCTGGGCGCCGACTACGCGGTCGCGCAGGGGATCATTATGTTCATCGCCGTGATGGCGATCGGCGCCAACCTTCTCGTCGATATCGCGTACGGCATCCTCGATCCCCGGATCAGATTCGACTGAGATGGCGCGCCTGCCGGCATCCGGCTCACCCGCAGTCCCTCGGCCCGGGCCCGGACGGGCGCGGCTTGAACCCGCGCAGGGATCCGGACAGGGCTTCTGGGCGCTGGCCTGGTACCGGTTCCGCCACCACAAGGTGGCGCTGGCCGGCGCGGCGGTCGTCCTCGTCCTGGTGCTGGTGACCCTGCTGGCCGGGCCGATCGCGCCGTACCGGTTCGAAGACATCGATCTCACGGCCAGGCTCCGGTCGCCATCCTGGAGGCACCTCCTCGGAACCGACACCATCGGCCACGATGTCTTCACGCGGCTGCTCTATGCCGGCCGCGTGTCGCTGCTCGTGGGCTTCTCGGCGGCGGTGGCGGCGGCAAGCGCGGGCATTCTCATCGGCGCCACCGCCGGTTTCTACGGAGGGTGGCTGGACAATGTGCTCATGCGCATCACGGACGTGTCGCTGGCGCTCCCGGACCTCCCCATCCTCATTGTCCTCTCCAAGTACCTGGGCGGGTCGGTCGCCGGCATTGTCTTCGTGATCAGCCTCTTCGCCTGGCGCGGCGTGGCCCGGCTGGTGCGGGGCGAGGTGCTGAAGCTCCGGGGGCAGGAATTCGCCGATGCCGCCCGGGCGCTCGGCGCGACCGACCTCCGGATTCTGGCGCGCCACCTCGTGCCGAATACGCTCGCGCCCGTCATCGTCGCCGCGACCCTGATCGTCGGCGGGGCCATCCTCACGGAGGCCGCCCTGAGCTTCCTCGGGATCGGGATCCAGCCGCCGGTCCCCTCGTGGGGGAACATGCTCCAGAACGCCCAGGACTTCATCCTCTCCGCCCCCAGGCGACGGCCTCAGGGACGCTCTGGACCCCCGGCTCAAGCTCTAGGCCACCGGGCTGGGTCCCGGGACGCGTAACGGTCGCGGGGGTCCCGCCGGCGGGCGGGGGACATTCGCAGCCGGTCGGGGAAAGGATTTGGCACGGGCCTGGTGGAACCGTCCGGTGCTAGGAGGCTCAGCTTCACGACACCGCTGCCGGCCTCGGGAGGGGGGTCACGGGTGGCCGACCCGCTGCTGTCCGTCCGGAATCTGAAGACCTACTTCTACACCGACGAAGGCGTCGTCCGGGCGGTGGACGGTCTGAGCTACGACCTCCACCGGGGCGAGACCCTGGGCATCGTCGGGGAGTCGGGGTCCGGCAAGAGCGTCCACGCCCTGTCCGTGATGCGATTGATCCCGACACCGCCCGGCAAGATCGTCGACGGGCAGATCCTCTTCGAGGGCCGGGACCTGCTCAAGCTGTCCGACGAACAGATGCGGAGGATCCGCGGCAACCGCATCGCCATGGTGTTCCAGGAGCCGATGACCTCGCTCAACCCCGTCCTCACCATCGGCGAGCAGATCGCCGAGGCCATCATCCTCCACCAGCACCTCGACAAGCGGGCCGCCTGGACCCGCGCCGCCGAGATGCTCGAGCGCGTGAAGATCCCCCTCGCCCGCCAGCGCGTCAAAGACTACCCCCATCAGTTCTCCGGCGGGATGCGGCAGCGCGTCATGATCGCCATGGCGCTGTCCTGCAACCCCTCCGTGCTCATCGCCGACGAGCCGACCACCGCGCTGGACGTGACGATCCAGGCGCAGATCATCGAGTTGATGCGCGAGCTGCAGCGTGACTTCGGCACGTCGATCATCATGATCACCCACAACCTCGGGGTCGTCGCGGAGATGTGCGACAACGTCGTCGTGATGTACGCGGGCCGGCCGATCGAGACCACGACGATCAAGCGGATCTTCCAGGAGCCCAAGCATCCGTACACCTGGGGGCTGCTGCACTCGGTCCCCAAGCTGTACGAGCGGCGGGAACGGTTGATCCCCATCGAGGGGCAGCCGCCCAGCCTGATCGACCTGCCGCCGGGGTGCAGCTTCGCCCCGCGCTGCCCGTTCGCCATGGAGATCTGCGTGCAGGCCGATCCGCCGGATTTCCCGGTGGGTCCGACCCACACGGCGAAGTGCTACCTCTACTCGGACAAGGCGACCGAGAAGGAGAAGAAGGCCGCCGCGGCCGCCGGGCTGGCCGCGTCCTCGCTGTCCGGTTCGTAGCCCGACTCACGCGCAGGCCTGGGGGGACCCTATGGCGACGAACGGCGAGATCCTGCTCGAGGTCCGGGACCTCCGGAAGTACTATCCGGTCACCAAGGGCTTCATCTTCCAGCGGCAGGTGGGGGCCGTCAAGGCCGTCGACGACATCAGCTTTTTCATCCGCAAGGGCGAGACCCTCGGGCTCGTGGGAGAGTCCGGCTGCGGCAAGACGACGACGGGCCGGGTGATCCTGCGGCTCCAGGAGCCGACGGCCGGCCAGGCGCTCTTCGAGGGACGGGACATCTTCAAGCTCGGCAAGGAAGAGCTACGCCGGCTGCGCCGGGACATGCAGATCATCTTCCAGGACCCCTATTCCTCGCTCAACCCGCGGATGACCGTCGGGGACATCATCGGCGAGCCGTTGGAGATCCACCGGCTCGCCCGCGGCAAGGAAAAGGTCCGGCGCGTGCAGGAGCTCCTCGAGGTCGTCGGCCTCTCCCCGTACCACGCCAACCGGTACCCGCACGAGTTCAGCGGCGGCCAGCGGCAGCGCATCGGCATCGCCCGCGCCCTCGCCGTCAATCCCAAGCTCATCATCGCCGACGAGCCGGTCTCGGCGCTGGACGTGAGCATCCAGGCGCAGGTGCTCAACCTCCTGGAGGAGCTGCAGAAGGAGTTCGGGCTGACGTACCTGTTCATCGCGCACGACCTGTCGGTCGTGAAGCACATCAGCGACCGGATCGCCGTCATGTACCTCGGGAAGATCGTGGAACTGGCGGAGACCGAAGAGCTGTTCAGCAACCCCCAGCATCCGTACACGGAGGCGCTGCTCTCGGCGGTGCCGATCCCGAACCCGGAGCTGCGGCGGGAGCGGATCATCCTGCCGGGCGACGTCCCGAGCCCGATCAACCCGCCGTCCGGCTGCCGGTTCCACACCCGCTGTCTGTACGCCCAGCCCAGCTGCAAGGTCAACGAGCCGCCGTTCGCGGACATCGGCGGCGGCCACTACCTGGCCTGCCCCGTTCAGCCGTTCAAGCACCAGCGGAGCAAGGCGGCGGTGCTGTCCAAGCAGCCGGCGAAGCGGTAGGTGAACCCCGCGTCCGCTCCATCCGTACCGTGGAGCGTCGAGACCCGCAGGACGCGCGAATGTCCCAAACGGTAGACCGGGGGGAATCTACAGTGATCGAGTCCCCAGAAACCCGAGTCCCCACAAGGGGTGGTGATCGATCGTGAGACAGCGGATGGCCGCATGGTTCCTGGTCGGTGTCCTGCTCGTCCTGATGTCGGGGGCCGGGACGCGGGCCACGGGTCAGTCGGTGAAAAACCCGGACACGTTCGTGACCTTGCGCTATGGCGATCCTGAGAGCCTGGACCCCGCATATCAGTACGACACCGCCAGTTACGAGGTCGTGTATCCGAACGTCTATGAGACGCTGATCGGCTACAACGGATCGGTGCTCTCGACCTACGTGCCCCGGCTGGCCACCGAGGTCCCCAGCCTCGCCAACGGGCTGATCAGCAAGGACGGCCTCACCTACACCTTCCCGATCCGCCCGGGCGTCAAGTTTCACGACGGCACGACGATGACGCCGGAGGACGTGCGGTACTCGACGCTGCGGTTCATGCTCCAGGACCGCGACGGCGGGCCCTCCTGGCTGCTCCTGAGCCCGCTGGTCGGCAAAGAAAGCACGCGCGACGGGGACAAGATCGTCGTCACGTACGCGGAAGCCGCGAAGACCGTCACCGTGCAGGGGAACAACGTCGTCTTCCACCTGGCCCACCCCTACGGGGCGTTCCTGAGCATTGTGGCGGCCTGGTCGTTCGTCATGCCCAAGGCGTGGGCGGCCGCCCACGGGGACTGGGACGGCAGCGCCGGGACCTGGCAGAAGTTCAACAATCCGAAATTGCAGGACCGCTACGCGTTCGACCATATGAACGGCACCGGGCCGTTCAAGCTGGTGTCGTGGGACCGTCAGGCCAAGGAGGTCGACCTCGCGCGACACGATGCCTACTGGCGGGCCCCGGCGCGCCTCAGCCGGGTCGTGATCCGCGACGTCGCGGAGTTCACGAACCGGCGGCTGCAGCTGCAGCAGGGGGACGCCGACCTCATCGAGGTCGACCGGTCCGACCAGAGCAAGGTGATGGGGATGACGGACGTGACGATCCGCGACGACCTGCCGAGGCTGCTCATCCAGGTGCTCCACTTCAATTTCAAGATCGATCCGACCGCAAACCCTGATATCGGCTCCGGGAAGCTCGACGGCAGCGGGATCCCGCCCGAGTTCTTCAGCGACGTCCACGTCCGCAAGGCGTTCGCCTACGCGTTCGATTACGGGACGTTCATCCGCGACGCCTACCGGGGCAAGGCCATTCAGCCGAGCGGGCCGATCATCCAGGGGCTGCTCGGTTACGACCCCAGCCTCCCCAAGTACACGTTCGACAAGAACAAGGCCGCCGCCGAGTTCAAGGAGGCCTTCAACACGGGGAACACGGCGCGGCAGATCGGGGCCCAGGTCATCAAGGATGCCGTGGAGTCCCTCAACCCGAAGTTCAAGGTCGACATCCGGAACCTGCAGTGGTCCTCCTTCCTGCAGCTCACGAACGCGCACAAGGGGACGCTGTACGCGCTGGGCTGGGCGGTCGACTACCCCGACCCCGACGACTTCGCCCAGCCGTTCCTGTCGAGCAAAGGGGATTACCCGCATCGAAACAGCTACAATAACCCTGAGGCGGACCGCTTGATCAAGGAGGCGGCCGTGTCATCGGATCCCGCCAAGCGAAAGCAACTCTATAAGGAGCTCACGCAGATCGCCTACAACGACGTCCCGAGCATCTGGGCCGCGCAGCCCACAGCCTTCAAGGTGATGCGCTCGTGGGTGCGCGGGTGGTACTGGAATACCGTCTACGGCGGGGAGGATTACTACCCGCTCGCCAAGCAGTAAGCGCTGAGCTGCGGGCCGGCCTCGGACGGGCCGGCCCGCTTGTGTTATGACCGGGTTCATTCTCCGACGGCTTCTGCTGCTGCCGTTCGTCGCCCTGGGGGTGTCGGTCCTCATCTTTTCCCTGCTCCAGTTCCTGACCCCGGCGATGCGGGCCAGCCTCTACATCCACGATCCCAAGCAGCTGAACGCGCTTCCGGACATCATCCGGAAGTACCATCTGGACCAGCCTGCGTACGTTCAGTACTGGGACTGGCTCACTCAAGTAGCACACGGCGACCTGGGGTGGAGCGAGACGGCGCGGGAGCCGGTCGCGGACGCGATCCGGGGGTACTTCCCCGCGACGCTCGAACTGGGCGTCTACTCGTTCGCCTGCATCCTCGCCCTGGGCATCTGGCTGGGCACCCAGTCCGCGGTCCACAAGGACCGGCTGCTCGACCATATCAGCCGGTACACCTCGATCAGCGGGGCGTCCCTGCCGACGTTCGTCTGGGGCCTGCTGCTCCTGATGGTGTTCTACGGGCACTTCGGCTGGTTTCCGCCGGATCGGCTCTCGCTCGCGGCCGGCCTGTTCGTGCGCGCCCCCGGGTTTCACCCCTACACCGGCCTCATCACGATCGACGCGCTGCTCAACGGTCAGTGGTGGATCTTCTGGGACGCGCTGCGGCACCTGATCCTGCCGGTCGCGACCCTGACGTACTTCCTGACCGCCGTGCTCGTGCGGATCACGCGCTCCTCGATGCTGGAGACCCTGCGCACCGACTACGTGCGGACGGCGCGGGCGAAGGGGCTCGCCCAACGCACCGTCGTCGACAAGCACGCCCGGCGCAACGCCCTGATCCCGGTAATCACGCTGGCCGGGCTTCTGTTTGTCGGGCTGCTCAGCGGGGTCGTGATCACCGAAACCGTCTTCAACTATCCCGGGA
>VBAN01000174.1:0-4899 GCA_005882445.1 Candidatus Segetimicrobium genomatis
GAGACATGTGTACGTGGCGAACAACGGCGATAACACCGTGTCGGTGATCGACACCGCAACGAACACCCTGTCGGCCGGCCCGTTGAGGGTGGGGATTAGCCCCTCAGGCTTCGGCATCTTTACCGGGCCCTGAGGGCCACGCCCGCTAGCTGCGGTGGGGGGACGCGACCTCTTCGACCGCCGGGGCCGGCGCCGGGGCGGGCCTGGTCCGAGCCTCCAGGAGACGCTCGATCGTGCCCACGATCCCCTGGCGGAAGATGAGAATGACCAGAATGAAGATCGTCCCGGTCACCACTCCCCATGCGTCGGTCCACGTGGAAATGAAGTCGCGCAGGAGGAGCACCAGCGCGGCGCCGACCAGCGGGCCGAGGCGCGTGCCCATGCCGCCCAGCAGGACCATGATCACCACCAGGCCCGAGGTCGTCCAGTGGACCGCGTCCAGCGCCACGAACCCGTGGTTGATCACCCAGATGCCCCCGGCCAGGCCCGACAGGGCGCAGGAGAGCACCGCGGCCAGCAGCTTGTACCGGTGCACCGCGTAGCCCAGCGTTTCGGTCCGGACGTCGTTTTCGCGGATGGCGAGCAGCACCCGGCCGAACGGGGAGCGCACGATCCGCCAGCACAGCAGGAGGCCCAGCACGGCGAGCGGAAAGGCGGCGTAGTAGTAGGCCGTGGACGACGAGATGTCCACCCCGCCGAGCGCCGGGCGCGGGATGCCCTGCACGCCGTTCTCGCCGCCCGTCAGCGACCGCCACTCGTTGACGACGTAGAACACCATCTGCCCGAACGCCAGCGTGATCATCGCCAGGTAGATGCCCCGGCGCCGGATGGCCAGCCCCATCAGCGGCAGGGCGAGGAGCCCGGCCGCGAGCGCCGCGGCCAGGGCGTTGAGGGGATACGGCACCCCGAGCCGCTGGGTCAGGAGGCCCGCCGTGTAGGCGCCGCCCCCGAAGAACGCCGCCTGCCCGAACGACAGCAGCCCGGTGTAGCCGAGCATGATGTCGAAGGCGGTCGCAAAGAGCGCCCAGGCCAGGATGTCGGCGGCCAGCACGGGATAGACCCGCATCGGCAACAGGAGGCCCGCCGCGAGCAGCGCCGCCCATCCGATTCTGCGGGCCATCTCACCCCGCCTCAGGGCTGCCGAACAGGCCGGAGGGGCGGAACAGCAGGACGATCGCCATGACGATGAAGACGAGCGTGTTCGCGGCCGGGGGATAGTACACCGCCCCCAGGGCCGAGAGGACGCCGACGAAGAACCCCGTCACCACCGACCCCAGGATCGATCCCATCCCGCCGATCACGACGATCGCAAACGTGGTAATGATCAGGTCCGCGCCCATCAGCGGAGAGACGTTGCGCATCGGCGCGGCCAGCACGCCCGCCAGCCCGGCGAGCGCGACCCCGAAGGCGAAGACCAGGGGGATCCATCGGTCGACATCCACCCCGAGTGCCCGGGTGAGGACCGGGTTTTCCGTCGAGGCCCGGATGATCATCCCGACGCGGGTGTGTTCGATGAGCCACCACACGCCCAGGCAGACCAGGACCGAGAATCCCAGCACGAACAGGCGGTAGGTCGGAAAGAACATGAAGCCGATCAAGACCGCGCCCCGCAGCTGCGCCGGGATGCTGTACGGGACCCCTTGAACGCCGAATCGCAGGCGCATCGCGTCCTGGATGACCAGGGTCAGCCCGAAGGTCAGCAGCAGGTTGTAGAGGACGTTGAGATCGTAGAGTCGCCGGAGCAGCGCCCGCTCGAGGAGGAACCCTACGGCGGCGACCGCCAGCGGCGAGATGATCAGGGCCCACCAGAACGAGACGCCCAACTGGACGCCGAGGAGGTAGGCGCCGAATGCGCCGAGCATGTACAGCGCCCCGTGCATGAAGTTGACGACGCGGAGCATCCCGAAGATGACCGCGAGCCCGAGGCTCAGGAGCGCGTAGAACGCCCCGCTGATCAGGCCGTTGAACACCTGGACGAGGACGATCTCCATCGGCGCTCAGGGCCGGGGAGGCTCAGCGGAGGCCCCGATGGATCGGGACCTCCGCTCCCCGCCCACCCGTGACCGGACGGGTGTCGTTACCGCGCCATGTGGCAGGTATTCTCGCTCAGCGGCTGAAACGCCTCATTTGCCGGGATGGTGTTCAGGATCCGGACGTAGTCCCACGGCTCCTTCACGTCGCCCGGGGCCTTCACCTGCGCCAGGTAGGCGTCGTGGATCACGGCGTGGTCCTGCTTGCGGACCTCTCCGTTCCGGACGAAGAAGTCGTTGAATTTGTACCCTTCCAGCGCCGCCACGATCTTGTCGGGGTCATCCGTGCCCGTGCGCCGGACTGCCTCGAGATACTGCCAGGTCGCGGAGTAGTTGCCGGCCACCGTAAACGAGGGGCGGGTCTTGTCACGCGCGAAGAACCGGTCCGACCATTCGCGGGCCTGCTTGTCCAAGTTCCACTCCCACGCGGTCGTGTAGATGGTCCCCTCCAGCGCCGCGGGCGTGAGCGAGTGGATGTCGGAGATGAACAGGAGGCCGATCGCCAGGTTGATGCCCTGCTGGCGCAGGCCAAACTCGTTGAACTGCTTGACCAGGTTGGTCAGGTCCTGGCCGGCCTGCATCGCGCCGAGCACGGTCACCCCGCCCGGCCGCAGCGTGCGCGCCTTGATCAGGAACGTCGAGAAATCCTCCGTCTCATTGGGGAACGGCGTCGCGTCGCTGAGCATCACCTTGCCCCCCGCCTTTTCGATCGCGGCGCTGAACGACCGGTTCATGTCCTGGCCGTAGGCGTAGTTGGGGTAGACGACGTACCATTTTTTCCCGATCCGCTTCGTGACCTCGGTGCCGGTCCCGTGGGCCAGCATGTAGGTATCGTAGGCCCAGTGGAAAGTGTACTTGTTGCAGTCCTCGTTCGTGAGCGCCTTGGTCGCCGCCCCGACATTCAGGAACAGCCGGTGCTTCTGCGCGGCGACGTGGGCGATGGCGATCCCGACCGACGACGTCGGGACGTCGATGACCGCGTTCGCGTTGTTGCGGTCGTAGAACTCCGCCGCCTTCGACGCGCCCACGTCCGGCTTGTTCTGGTGGTCCGCCGAGAGCACCTCGATCGGCCCGCCGACCGCGTTCGGTCCGTACTTCTTCACGAAGTCCTCGACGGCCATCTTGACCGCCTCGACGCCGTGTTTCCCCCCGATGTCGGCGTACACGCCCGACTGGTCATTGATGACGGCGAGGACCACCTTGCCGTGCATCAGCTGGACCGCTCCCTGGCCGGCGGCCGGCCCCAGCAGCGCTGTGGTGCGCACCCCCGGTGCCCGAATTCGGGTGCGCCCGGTCTCACACGCCGAGGTATTCCAAGAGCTCCCGTTCCTCCCGGACCACTTCCTGGTTGGATAGGCTCCGCACCGTCCTCCCGTTGACGATCAGGTGGTGCGTATCGGCCACCGTCGTGGCAAAGCGGAGATTCTGCTCGACCAGCAATACGGTCAGGCCGTGTGATTTGATCTCTTTGACGATCTCGCGCACCCGCTCGACGAGGAGCGGCGCCAGCCCTTCGGTCGGCTCGTCCAGGAGCAGGATCCTGGCGCCCATCCGGAGGACGCGGGCGATCGCGAGCATCTGCTGTTCTCCCCCGGAGAGTTTGGAGCCGGACTGCGCCGCCTGGTCCTTCAAGACGGGGAAGACCGAAAAGATCTTGTCGAGGCTCCAGGATTCGTCTGAGACCACGGGCGGGAGGAGGAGGTTTTCCAGCACGGAGAGCGTGCCGTAGATGCCGCGGTCGTCCTGGACCCACCCGATCCCCATCCGGGCGATCTGCTGGGGGGGCAGGTGGCCGATCTCGCGACCATCCAGCAGGATCCGGCCCCGTTTCTGCCGGTGGATGCCCATGATGCATCGGAGCGCCGTCGTCTTGCCCATGCCGTTGCGGCCGACGAGGGTGACGACCCGGCCGTCCCCGACCTCGAGGGTGACGCCGTGGAGGACCTGGCTCTCCCCGTACCACGCCTGGAGGCCGTCCACCACGAGCATTTACGCCGCGCCTCCGAGGTAGGCTTCGATCACGTCCCGGCGGGTCCGGAGCTCCGCGTACGTCCCCTCGGCGAGGACCCGGCCGCGCGTCAGGACGGTGATGCGCTGTGAGAGGGCCGCGACCACTCCCATGTTGTGCTCGACCAGCACGATTGTGCGGTTTCTCGCGACCTGGCGGATCGGCTCCATGATCCGCGCGGCATCCTCCAGGCTGAGTCCCGCGGTGGGCTCGTCCAGCAGGAGCAGCCTCGGGCGCAGCGCGAGGGTCAGGCCGATCTCCAGCGCCCGCTTCTGGCCGTAGGGAAGGGCCGCCGCCGGCCGGCCCGCCAGTCGATCGAGACCCACGGACGCGAGAATCTGCATCGCCTCATCGGTGAACTGATCCAAGACCCGATCGGACCGCCAGAAGGCGTAGCCGTGGCGGGTGCCGGCCTGGAGGGCCAGCCGCACGTTGTCGAGCAGGGTGAGATGCGGGAACACGCTGGTAATCTGGAACGACCGGGCGATGCCCAGGCGGGCGATCCGGTAGGGAGGATGCCCGGTGATGTCCTGACCCGCGAACAGGATCCGGCCCCGGGTAGGGGAGAGCAGGCCGCTGAGGAGGTTGAACAGCGTCGTCTTCCCCGCGCCGTTCGGCCCGATGATGGCGTGGATGGTGCCTTCCTGCACCCGCAGATCCGCGCCCTCCAGGGCGCGGAAATCCCGGTAGTCCATCGTCAACCCTCTGGTTTCCAGGATGGCTGCCGCGTCCGGCATCAGCTCGGGCCAAGGCTCGTGAGCGCTCAATTGGCACCCGCCCGCGGCAATCCCTTCAGCAGCCGGGGGTTGGCGGGAGCCCGGAGTCCGGCGCTTTCGGGGTCGTTATCTGGCGTTCGGGCGG
>VBAN01000174.1:4946-6153 GCA_005882445.1 Candidatus Segetimicrobium genomatis
ACCTGAAGCGCGGCGGCCACGGGAACGGCCAGGAGCCCTCCGAGAATGCCCAGCAGCTTGATGCCCGTGAGGAGGGCGGCAAGCGTCAGGATCGGGGACATGCCGACGACCTGCGACATGATCCTCGGCACGAGGATGTGGGGCTCCACGTTGAGCACGATCACGTAGAAGACGATCACCCCGAACAGCTGCCAGGTTTGCTGCGACAGGGCCACCAGGATGGCCACCGAGGCGCCGAGGGTGGGACCGACCATCGGGATGAGCTCGCCGATCCCCGCGATGATGCCCAGGAGGAACGGGTACGGCATCCCGAGCAGATAGAGGCCCGCGGTCACCGGGACGGCAACGGAGAGGGACAGGAGCAGCTGGGCCCGCAGCCACCCTCCGAATTTCGTTCCGATCCGGTCCAGCACCGTGCTCACGCGGGATCGCTCCGCGGGCGGGAAGAGGGCGACCATCCCGCGCTTGATGTCGGCGCCCTCCAGCAGCATGTAGAATGTGAAGACGAGGACGGTGATGACCGCGGTCAGGCCCCCGAGGAAGCGGAACGCGACGTTCGCCGCTTGCGGGCCGAACCGCGAGAGGTTGCTGACCATCGACGGGAGCCGGTCCAGGGTCCCCGCCAGGTCGGGCAGCCACGGCTGCCGGCCGTGCAGCTCGGTGAGCATGGGCCGGAGTCGTGTGAGGAGTTGGGGTAACTGCTGGACGAATCTCCCGGTTTCGTTCACCGCGGGGATGAGGATGATCGAAAGAATCAGGAGGAACACACAAAACAGCACGAGGTACAGCGCGAAGATGGCCACGCTGCGCGAAAACCGCATCCCTCCCGGGATCCGCCAGCGCTGGAGTAGCCTGACGAGCGGGGCGAGTCCGCTGGCGAGGATCCCCGAGACGAGCAGCAGGACGAGGACCTCGGTGACCTGGACGACAAGCCACACGAGGAACCACGCCAGGATGACGAGCGCGAGAACGGTGATGGTCCGGCCGATCAGTTCACGCTGCGTCACCGTGCCGGCCCCGAGGCTGTGGCCCATCGTGCGGGTCTCATTGGCGGGAGGTGTTCTCTGGGGACGGGACGGGTCCTGCGGCGGCGCCGGGGGCCGCGGGTCGCTCGGGCGGCCTCCGGGACGTGCCCGCGAGGAGAGGTGGGGCGTCCCGGCGTCTTAGAGGAGGTGAGGGAAGAGCAGGGCCTGGGCGGCGAGCCCGA
>VBAN01000020.1 GCA_005882445.1 Candidatus Segetimicrobium genomatis
CTGGTGCACGAAGTCCTGGCGGCGATCCCCCTCGACCGGCCCGACCTCGCCGAGGTGTATGCCGCGTACTTCGCAACGCAGGCAGGGCTGAGCGATGCGGTCGAGCACCGTGCGGTCGTCCTCGTCCGGGCGGCGCTGACCGCCGCCGGCAGCCGGCTCGCGCCGGGCGCGCGGGTCCATCGGGAGGTCCCGTTCGCCGCGGCCGGTCCCCAGGGCGTCGTCGAGGGCGCGATGGACATGGTCCTGGCGGGACCGGACGGCACGGCGGTCATTGACTTCAAGACCGATGCGGTGAGCGCCGATCAGCGCGACGCCCTCCGAGCCGTCTACTC
>VBAN01000021.1 GCA_005882445.1 Candidatus Segetimicrobium genomatis
CACGAGGTCTTGGATCGCGGTGGCCATCTGCTGCATCTGCTGCGTCATGGCCTTCTCGTTCGCGCTCATGGGCATCTTCATCATCGAGTCCATGTGCATCGTCATGTCGTTGTGGGCCTTGGTCGCCTTGTCGAGGGCCGCCTGCGCGGCGCTCATCGCCCTGTCGTACCCCTCCCCCATTTGAGCGGCCGCATGCGGAGGCGCAATCGGGCCCGCGGCGAGCAGGCCCACCAGCATGAGCATAGCCATCTTCTTCCAATGTGCCGTCATCGTTCACCCCCAATATATGGATGTGTTCAACATCAACCTTACCGGGGCTCTGTTGCGTGGAGACAAAGATTGCATGAAGGTTGTGCAAAGGCGCCCGCCGAAGACGCGGAGGCATCATGACGCGGATCCGGACTCTCGCTTGGGGACTGCGGTGACGGCCGGGACGCCGCGGTCGGTCGGCATCGGCGTCATCGGCTACGATGGCGTTGCCCGGGCCCATCTGCAGGCCATCCTCCGTCTCGCCTCGGTCTTCTGGCCGCCCCCCGCCCGTCCGGTGCTGGCGGCGCTCTCCGGCCGGTCCGCCGATCGGGTGCAGGAGGCAGCCCAGCGCTACGGCGCCCCGGCGGTGTACACGGACTGGCGCCGCCTGATCGAGGATCGCCGGGTCGAGCTCCTCATCAACTGCGGCCCGAACGACCTGCACGCCGACCCCTGCCTCGCGGCGGCGGCCCGGGGCCTGCACATGCTCTGTGAAAAACCCCTGGCCCGATCCTCGGTCGAGGCCGCGAAGATGCGGGATGCCGCCGTGCGCGCCGGGACCGTCCACATGACCGGCTACAACTACCGGTTTGTGCCGGCCGTGCTGCTCGCCAGGGAGATGATCGTCGAGGGGAGGCTCGGGCAGATCCGGCACTTCCGCGCGCGGTACTGCGACGACTCGATGATCGATCCGGATGTCCCGTACACCTGGCGGCACAACCGCGCGGAGGCCGGCAGCGGCGTCATCGGCGACCTCGCCGCCCACGCCATCGATCTCGCGCGCTTTCTCGTGGGCGAGATCAGCGCCGTCAGCGCCGCCGCGCGGATCTTCGTGGACCGGCGGCCGCGCCCGCAGGGGGGGGACGGGACCGTTGACGTCGAGGACGCGATCGAGGCGGTGGTCGAATTCGCCGGCGGAGCGGTGGGGACGCTCGAGGCCAGCAGCATGTGTCCCGGCCGGAAGAACTTCCTGACGTTCGAAGTCAACGGCACCCTCGGCACGCTCATCTTCAACCTGGAGCGGCTGAACGAGCTGGAGGTGTGCCTCCAGGGAGACGCGGTGGGCGGGTTCCGCACCGTGCTGGTCACCGAGCGCCACCATCCGTACGGCGGGCGCTGGTGGCCCCCGGGCCACCTCCTCGGGTGGGAGCAGACCTTCGTCCACCAACTGCACCGGCTGCTCACCGCGGTGGCGGGCCAGGGTCAGGCCGGACCGGAAGGCGCCACGTTCGAGGACGGGTATCAGTGCGCCGTCGTGTGCGACCTCCTGGATCGGGCGGCGCACGAAGGGCGCCGTGTCGCCGCCGCGGGGGTCGCCCCCTCGCGGGCCTCCGGGGAGTGACCGGGTCTGTGGGCATGAAGGTCGGGCTGATCGGCGCGGGCACCATGGGGCGCCGGCATCTCGACGCGCTCCGCAGGGATCCCCGAGTCGAGATCGCCGGGGTGGCCGACGTCG
>VBAN01000022.1 GCA_005882445.1 Candidatus Segetimicrobium genomatis
GTCGCGAGCGCGGCCTACGCCGCCCTCGCCGGCGCCGTGTACGCTCACTACATCCGGTTCATCAGCCCCTCGCCCTTCGCGTTATACGCCTCGCTGTTCTTCCTGATCATGGCCGTGGTCGGCGGCCTCACGAACATCTGGGGCGGGCTCTTCGGCGCGGCGGCGGTGACGGTGCTCGATCAGGTGATCCGCGCCCAGGT
Organism: Candidatus Segetimicrobium genomatis; assembly: GCA_005882445.1. Classification (GTDB taxonomy): domain Bacteria; phylum Sysuimicrobiota; class Sysuimicrobiia; order Sysuimicrobiales; family Segetimicrobiaceae; genus Segetimicrobium. Next base: position 201 of record VBAN01000022.1, read on the forward strand.
GCCCCGCGTCTTCCCGCGGGTGGGCGGCGAGTATCAGACCGCGATCTACGGCGTCCTGCTGGTGTTGATCATGATCTTCTTCCCGCGCGGGCTCGTCCGGGGGGCGATCGACCTCCGGCACGCGCCCGCGCATCCGCTTCCGGCGCTTGGGGGAACGGACGCGGATCCGGCCGAGGAGTGGCGCGCGTGACCGCGGCGCTCCGGATCGCGGCCCTCTCCAGACGGTTCGGCGGGGTCGTCGCCGTCCACGATGTCGACGCCGACGTGGCCCCCCAGGAGATCATCGCCGTCATCGGCCCGAACGGCGCGGGGAAGACGACCCTGTTCAACCTGATCACGGGGTTCCTGCCGCCGACCTCGGGGAACGTCTACTATCACGGACAGCGGATCACCGGGTGGCCCGCCTCGCGGATCGCGGCGCTCGGCGTCATCCGCACGTTTCAAAATCCCCTCATTTTCGGCGAGACCACCGTCGTGGAGAACGTGATGGCCGGCTGCCACCGCTGGACCCGCACCGGGCTGCTCCAGGCCGCGCTCGCCCTTCCCGCCGCGCGCCGGGAAGATCGGCAGGTCTACGACGCGGCACGGGAAGCGCTCGCCGTGGTAGGGCTGGAGGACCGCGAGCAGGACCCGGCGCGCGATCTGCCCTTCGGCCAGCAGCGCCTGCTGGAGATCGCCCGCGCGCTCGCCGCGCGCCCCACCGTGCTCCTCCTGGATGAGCCGACGGCGGGGCTGAGCGCGCCCGAGGCCCGCGGCCTGGTGGCCCTGATGCGGCGCCTCCGCGACGGCGGGGTCACGTTTGTCGTCATCGAGCACAACATGGACGTCGTCATGGACGCCGCCGACCGCGTGATCGTCCTGGACTACGGAGAGAAAATCGCCGAGGGACCGCCGCAGGCGGTGCAGCGCGACCGCCGGGTGATCGCGGCGTACCTCGGGGAGGAAGACGCCGTCCCGCAAGCCGCGGGGCCCGCCGCGGCGCCGACGCCGGAGACCCGCCCATGATGACGGCCCCGCTCCTCTCGGTGTCCGGGCTCGTCGTCCGGCGCGGCGGCGTCGAGGTCCTCCACGGGATCGATCTGGAAGCGCGGGCCGGCGCGATCCTGGCGATCATCGGCCCCAACGGAGCGGGAAAATCCACCCTCCTCGGGACGATCGCCGGCGCCTACCCGGCGTCCGCCGGCGCGATCGTCCTGGATGGCCGGCCGATCACCGGGCTCCCGGCAGAAGAAATCGTACGGCTGGGGATCAGCCTCGTCCCCGAACGCCGGCAGATCTTCAGCACGCTGACCGTCCGCCAGAACCTGCTCCTCGGCGGCTACCACCGGTACTGGCGCCACCGCGCCGCCGTGTGCGCCGACGTCTCTCGTCCCCGGGCGATGTTCCCCAGGCTCGCCGTCCTCGACCGGCGGACGGGCGGCACCCTGAGCGGCGGCGAACAGCAGATGCTGGCGATCGGGCGCGGGCTGATGTCCCGCCCCCGCGTCTTGCTGCTGGACGAACCCTCGCTGGGGCTCGCCCCCCTCCTGGTCCGCGAGATCGTCAACGCCCTGGAGCGCCTGCGCCGGGCCGAAGGGCTCACCGTCGTGCTGGTCGAGCAGAACGTCAAGGCGGCGATGGCGATTGCCGACGAGGTCTGCGTGATGGAGCGGGGCCGGATTGTGCTCCGGGGCACCCCGAGCGATCTGCTCGCCCATCCGGGGATCAAGTCGGCCTACCTCGGCAAAGGCTATGAGATCGCCACCCCCAGAGCCTGACACGCCGGGCGGCCGGACCGGGAGAGGGCGGGCGCTCCGCATCGACGATCCGTCGCTCTTCGTGGACCGGACCCTGGAATGCATGGCGCGGGAAGACCTCATCGCCTATCAGTGGCAGCGCCTTGGGCCCGCGCTCGCCCGGATCGGGGAAAACAACCCCTTCTATCGCCGGAAGTGGGACGCCGCCCGAATCGACCCGAGGGCGCTCGGGGACTGGACGCAATTCCGCGGCCTGCCGTTCACGACGAAAGCCGAGCTCTCCCAGGACCAGGATGCGCATCCGCCGTTCGGCAGCAACCTGACCTATCCCCTCGACCGCTACGTCCGCGTCCACCAGACCTCGGGAACGACCGGCCGGCCGATCCGGTGGCTCGACACGGCCGAGTCGTGGGACTGGTGGACCCGCTGCTGGATGTTCGTGTACCGCGCGGCCGGGGTGGGCGCCGGCGACCGCATCTTCGCCGCGTTTTCCTTTGGGCCATTCATCGGATTCTGGGCGGGATTCGACGCCGCGCGGCGCATCGGCGCGCTCGCGATCCCGGCCGGGGGGCTGGACACCGCGCTGCGCATCAAGGCGCTGGTCGAGACCAGGGCGACGGTGCTGCTCTGCACGCCCTCTTACGCGCTGCGCCTGGCGGAGGCCGCCCGCGCGGCCGGAGTGGATCCCGCCTCGATCGGTCTGCGCGTCACGATTCACGCGGGCGAGCCGGGGGCCAGCATCGCGGCCACCCGCCGGCGCATCGAGGCGGCCTGGGGGGCGCGCTGCATCGACCACACCGGCCTGACCGAGGTCGGCGCCACGGGATTCACGTGCGCCGCCGGCGAGGTGCACCTGAACGAAAGCGAGTTCATCGCCGAGGTGCTGGATCCCGCGACCGGAGCCGTCGGGGCGTCGGGGGAAGGCGACCTCGTCCTGACCAATCTCGGGCGGGAGGGCTCCCCGGTGATCCGCTACCGCACCGGCGACCGGGTGCGCGTCCTCGACGCGCGGTGCGCCTGCGGTCGGACCTTTGCGCGGCTGGCGGGCGGCATCCTGGGCCGGGTCGATGACATGCTGGTCGTGCGCGGCATGAACGTCTTCCCCAGCGTGATCGAAGACGTGGTCCGCCGGTTCGACTGCGTGGATGAGTTTCGCCTGGAGGTGCGCCGGCGCGCGGAGATGACCGATCTGCGGGTGGTGGTCGAGGTGGACGAGCCGAGGTGGGGGGCCGCGGTCGTGGCGGCAGCCCTGACCCAGCTCCGCGATCAGCTGCGGCTGGCCTGCGGGATCCGCATCGACGCGGCCGCGGTCCCGGCGGGCGCGCTGCCGCGATTCGACCTGAAGGCGAAGCGGGTCGTTTGGGTAGACTGACTCCGCCCGATGAGGACGGTCAGCGAAACAGGTCGAGCGCCGGGTCCCGCAGCAGCCTTCTCGCCTCGCCCTCCCCCTCCGCGACCGGGATGCCGCGGATCAGAACGGCGGGCATGCCCTCGTCGCACTGCCCCTGGAGGAGCGTCGCCGCGGCGGCCAGTTCGTCCGCCACGGCTTCGACCGAGATCCTCATGGTGTAGCCGTAGCGGTCCGGACGCCCCGCCAGGCTGTGGAGCGGCTCCAGGCCGGCGGCGCCGATGCACACCCCG
>VBAN01000023.1 GCA_005882445.1 Candidatus Segetimicrobium genomatis
CCTCCTCCGTGGGGGTCACCTCCGCGAGATCGACGACGCAGCCTCGGCCTTGCTCACGACCTTCTGCGCCACCACCAGCACGTCGCCCGTGGCCGGCCGCAGCGAAGCGGCGTCGAGGGCCCGAACGAGCAGGTCGGGAAGCGACATGCCCGGCCGGACGTCGGGGATCCCCGGGACGGCGATCAGGGCCGCATCAGTCACGCGGGAGGACCAAGGCGCCGG
>VBAN01000175.1:0-4689 GCA_005882445.1 Candidatus Segetimicrobium genomatis
TGCGGGTCTACCGGGACGAGCTGCTCAGCATCCAGGTGGATGGGACCGAGGGCAGCGCCGTGGCCGGCCTGTGGACCTGCAGGGCGCAGCACCGGGCCGGCACCCCCCGGGCGGTGTGGGATCCGGACCGCCCGCCCGCGGCCGCATACCGGGAACAGTGGCAGGACGTGCCGGACAACCAGCCGTTCGACAACGCCTTCAAGGCGCAGTGGGAGTTGTTTCTGCGCCACGTGGCCGGTGGAGCGCCCTTCCCCTGGTCGTTTCTCGAAGGGGCGAAGGGCGTGCAGCTGGCCGAAGCCGCGATGCGATCCTGGCGCGAGGGCCGGTGGGTCGACGTGGGCGAGCTCAGGCTCTGACCCGGAGGAAGCGATGGCGCGCCCGGTGGTGATGCTGCCCCAAGAGGACCGAAGCCTCATGCGCTACGAACTGGGGGCGGCCTCCTCGTTCGAGCCGGGCAAGGAGCCGCTCAAGAGCCGGGTGGTGTACGCCGCGGCGCACGTCGTGGCCGATCCATTCGCCGCGCAGGGCCCCGACGCCGCCGCGACGCTGGACTGGGAGGCCACCCTCGCCTACCGCCGCTACTTGTGGTCGATGGGCCTCTCGATCGCGGAGGCGATGGACACCGCCCAGCGCGGGATGGGGCTGGATTGGTCCGCGTGCCGGGAGTTGATCCGGCGCACCGCGGTCGAGGCCAAGGCCGCGCGCGGGGGGCTCGCCTGCGGCGCGACCACGGATCAGCTGCCGCCCGGGCGGATGGCCCTGGAGGAGATCGAGCGGGCCTACGACGAGCAGTGCGCGTTCATCGAGGACGCGGGGGCAGCGGTGGTGGTGATGGCCAGCCGTCACCTCGCCTCCTCCGCGAGAGGGCCCGAGGATTACGTGCGTGTCTACGACCATGTTCTGTCGGGGCTCTCCCGGCCGGCGATCCTGCACTGGCTCGGTGAGGTCTTCGATCCGCACCTGGCGGGCTACTGGGGGTCGCGCGACCTGGACGCCGCGACCGAGACCCTGGTTGGGATCGTGCGGCAGCATGCGGAGAAGGTCGACGGGATCAAGGTGTCGCTCCTCGATGCCCGCCGCGAGATCGCGCTGCGCGAACAGTTGCAAAAGCACGACGTCCGCCTGTACACGGGCGACGACTTCAACTATATGGACCTGATCCGGGGGGACGCCCGAGGGTACAGCCACGCGCTCCTGGGCATCTTCGACGCCATTGCTCCGGCGGCGTCCGCCGCCATCCAGGCGCTGGATCGCGGGCAGAGGGACGTCTACGAGGCGATCCTGGCGCCGACCATCCCTCTGGCCCGGCACATCTTTCAGGCGCCTACCTATTATTACAAGACGGGCCTGGTGTTTCTGGCCTACCTGAACGGGCACCAGCAGCACTTACGCATGGTCGGGGGACTGGAGAGCGCCCGGTCGATTGTGCATCTTGGCCAGGTCCTGATGCTGGCCGACCGCGCCCATCTGCTGCGGCTGCCCGACCTCGCCGCATCGCGCATGCGCAAGATCCTTGCGGTGGCGGGCATCGAGTAGGGCCTCAGCCTCAATCAGATGACGGTTCCCGGGTGGACCGTCCAGCAGGCGGTGGACGCCTGCGCGAGGCACGGGATCCGCTACATCGGCCTCTGGCGGGAAAAGGTGGCGGAGCGCGGGGTGGCGGCCAGCGCGCGCGCGACGCGCGAGGCGGGGGTGGCCGTTTCCAGCCTATGCCGCGGTGGCTTCTTCCCCGCCGGGACCGCGGCGGAGCGGCGGAGGCGCATCGAGGATAACCGGCGGGCGATCGAGGAGGCGCGCGGGCTCGGCACGGACACCTTGGTGCTGGTCTGCGGGCCGGCGCCCGACCGGGATCTCGACGGGGCCAGGCGCGTCGTGGCGGAAGCGGTCGCGGAACTCGTCCCCTATGCCGCCGAGCACGGCGTCAGGCTGGCGATCGAGCCGCTGCACCCGATGTTCGCGGCGGACCGGTCGGTCGTCAACACGCTGGCCCAGGCCGCCGCGATCGCAGAGCGCCACCCGCCCGATCGGGTCGGGGTGCTCGTCGATGCGTACCACGTCTGGTGGGATCCGGCGGTGGACGCGGAGATTGCCCGCTGCGGGCGGAGGGTGTTCGGGTTCCACATCAGCGACTGGATCGTGCCGCTTCCGGACAGCCTGTATGGGCGGGGGATGATGGGGGATGGGGTCATCGAACTGCGGAGGCTCCGGCAGGCCGTGGACGGCGCCGGGTTCACCGGCCCGATCGAGGTGGAGATCTTCAACCCGCACGTGGCGTGACCGCCGCGGGGTCTTGATCGTTCCCCTTCCGTGTCAGGAGATGGGGCGCACTAACGACCGATGGCCGGTTTCATGTCACCAACAAACTGGTCTAAGTTGTGGATGCTCCGGAGGACGATTTTTATTGCCTCGTTAGGGAAACCGGATTCCAGGGTCACCGTGTATCCGGCGAAGACATCGTAGGAATCATCCGCTCCCCAAAACAAGAAATTCCGATCACTCATCCGGAGCAGTTGCTTCATTAATCCCACGCGATCGTCGACGCTGTTCAGGTTGATGTACCCGCCTTTGTAATGCGGATAGATTCGGAAGCCAATGGTCTCCGATTTGGTCACACTGAGCACGATCTCTAAACTGTCCGCATTGGTCAGTTCTCGCATCGTCCCGATAAAGTTAAAGGGGTTCTTCTGACTTTGCCGGAATGCGACGCCGATGGCTGGGCCTACCGTGTCGAGGAGTTGTGCCAATTGGTCTCGTGTTCTGAGTCGTGCCGTATCGTCGGAGGGCTGCTGGCCATAGACGACAGGAATACCGGTTGTCGCTGTCAGCACAACGATGAGAGCCGCCACGATTGGTCGCACAGACGATTCACCTCCGCTGAGATCTCCTACCCAAGCCCGCGCGCTGTTGGCTGAGTTGATTGAAGTGTTGCCCTTGATGCGGAATGAATAGGACATCGCCGAGACCATTGGGGGCGAACGCGGCGAGGGGTTGGGTTATAATCTATGAATTCTTGATGTTAGACCAATCTAGTCAGCGCCGTCAACACGGGGGGTGCAGAGGCGCCGACGATCTTCTCCATGTTGATCTCAGACGCGGCAATCCCGAGCCGCCCTGCTACGTACGGAGCCAGAAAGTAGCCGGCCCACGAGAGAATGCTTATGAAGCCGCCGAGGCCTTCTCCTACGCCACCGCCACCGTGAACACGAATCGATACGACCGTGACGATGACAGTCACTGACGCTGCCGCTACCGCTGCGATTTTGGCATGCGGTGGCGAGGCGGCAAGGATCCGCATCAGGGGCGGCACTGCCGCGAAGAAATAGGAGGCAAGAAAGAGATTGCTGCCGACCGCGCCATGTCTACCGTACACGGGTCACCCCACGGCGGCGACCGGGCATGGGGGTCGCGCGCCGTCCGCGGCTAGGTCGAGTAGTCCGCGAACTGGACCGTTGTTGCCCGCGCCCGCCAGTCGGTGACGACGTTCACGACCGCCGGGACGCCGGCCTCGGCCGCACGCTCGAGCGCCGGGCGGACGCCGTCCGGCTCCTCGACGTGCTCACCGTAACAGCCCAGTGCCTCGGCCATGCGATCGAAACGGGTGTAGCCGAGATCGCGGCCGGGCTTGTTCCTCTCCGGGTCGGCGGTCCACCCGCCGTTCAGGCTGATCACCGTGATGACCGGCAGATGATGGCGGGCCGCGGTGTCCAGCTCCATCGCGTTCAGGCCGAAGGAGCCGTCGCCGTGCAGGACCAGCACCTGCGCGTCCGGCTTGGCGACCTTGGCGCCGAGCCCGTAGGGGAGGCCGACCCCCATCGTGCCGAACGGCCCCGAGTTGAGCCGGTGGCCGGCCACGTAGGTCGGGATCGCCTGGCGGCCGTAGTTGAGGATTTCCTGGCCGTCGACGACCAGGATGGCGTCGCGGTCGAGGAAGTCGCGCACTTCCTTGCAGAGGCGCAGGGGATGGATCGGCACCTGGTCCGTGCGCATGGCGGCCTCGGATTCCGCGCGCTTCCCCCGGTTCACCGACCCGAGATGGGCGAGCCACTCCGCGTACCGCTTCGCGTTCACGCGGCCGCCGGCCGCCCCGACGATCTGGCGCAGGACCGCCTTCGCGTCGCCGACGATCCCGATGTCGGCCGGCCGGTTGCGGCCGATCTCGGCCGGATCGAGGTCGATCTGGACGAGCTTCGCGCCGGCGGCGAAGCGCGGCGGCTGCGCGTAGCCGATCACGTAATTGAGGCGCGTCCCGACGGCGATGATCACATCCGCCTCACGGAAGGCGGTGGAGCGGGCATGTGAGAAGCACAGCGCGTGGTCCTCCGCGACGACGCCGCTCCCCTGCGGGGTGGTGTAGAAGGGGATGCCGAGTTCATCGACGAGGGCCAGGAGTTCCTCTGCGGCGTCCGACCAGAGAATGCCGCTGCCGGAGATGAGCACCGGTCGTTCGGCGCGGGCCAGGAGGTCCACGGTCCGGTGGACCAGGTCCGGATCGCCTGCCGGGCGGACCCTGGTGCGCGGTTCGAACGGCTCGGTCCAAGCCACCTCGCCGTCCTCGACCTGGCGGTAGAGCACGTCCCCGGGCAGGTCGAGGTAGACCGGGCCGGGGCGGCCGCCGCAGGCGTGGCGGAACGCGGTCGCAACGAGCTCGGGGATCCGCCGCGGATCGTAGACGCGCTCGACCCAGCGGAC